>JBDTCU010000257.1:0-5123 GCA_039923415.1 Vulcanimicrobiaceae bacterium | reverse complement strand
TCTGAAGACGACTCGCTACCGGGCGTTTGGGATGAATCCCGATGGCTTGCTGAATCTGCTGATTCTGGGTTTGAACTTTTTGGAGCTGCAAGCGCAGCGCATCGGTTTGCTTGTCGATGGTACTGAGTTGGGCGTGCTGTTGCGCGGTCAGTATCCGCAGCGATTCAAGTTGGGCCCCGGCCTGATGCAGCCGCCAGAAATGGAAGCCGACGCTCGCGCTAAGGATAACCGCTAATAAGCCGGCGGCTCCGACGATGCGCCTGCGGGTGACCTCGAAGCGGTGAACCCTCTCGCCCCGCGGCGGGACGATCTTAATAAAATAGCGCTCTTTGAGTTTCATCGTTCCAACTCGTGCGCCTTTTGGATGGCGCTCAGTTCTTCTGCTGAAGCGTCTTGGAGCGGTTTATACTGGACTACCGCTTTGCCGAATGTCCGGGTGTCCGTGCGCGAGTAGAGGCTGGAAAGGACGACACCGTCGCCCTCACGGTTCAGAAGCGCCAGTGCGTACGAGAGTTCGGATCCTGTGTCCTCGTAGGCGTTGTACCGGACGAAGCCGACCGCGGAGACGTCGCTGCGGGCGGCCCCTTCGAGTTCTCGAAGACGCTCCTGCACCCTCTCCTCCTCGGCGGCCAGCCCGGCTTGGGCTTCTTCTATGGAAGAGAGCCGGGAAGCGGCCCCGGCTCCGGACCCGCCGATAAGCTGGTCGTGAGTATTCAGGGTTGCGCGGCCGCGCGCAAGCGCCGGCGCGACCACGGCAAAATGGTAGGCGGCCAGCGCGCCCAGCGCTGCACCGAAGGCGGCTAAGGCCGCAATTGTTATTGGTTGCATAAATCAAAAACCACGATGAGGATCAGGTGGTTCGCGGCACCCGTAAGAACTCGCTTACCGTTGCTACCTTCCGGTCCTGGCGGGGTTTGCAAGGCTACGCCGCGCGAAGCCCAACCCCCATCATGGCTCGGACCATAATACCACAGTCCCCAAAATCGCCCAGAGACTTTTCACTCGGCGGGAGCCGCCCGGACCTACTTAGAGGAAAAAGGACCTTTGAAGTCTTCTCATCGCGGCTCTGCAACAAGCCGCCCTCGGCACACGTTTCAAAGAAAAGGCTACCAAACGGAGGTCCCTGTGTCTGCAATCCTAACCCGACTGCTAAGCGGTCTAGCGCTGGCCGCATTTTTCTGTCTACCTGCGGGGGCCGCACCGAGCCAAGAAAACTGGAATCTGACTCCGCAACAGATCGCGGCCAACTGCACGGCCGCGATCGCGACTGCCGATACATCGATCAAAGCGATGCTATTGCGCCGCTCCGCCCGGACGTTTGAGAGTGTCGTTCTTCCGCTCGAAGACGCGACTGCGGATTTAAACGACAAAACGGTTGCCGAGCAGTTCCTCTTCAACGTTGCAACCGATAAGCGCGTGCGCGATGCGTCGCTGGATTGCAATAATAAGGAATCGGATTTCTTCACCGTAGTCACCGCCAACCCGGATCTCTACACGGCTTTGGAATCGGCCAAGCGCAGCAGTACCGCAGCCAATGCCTATCAGAAAAAGCTCACCGACCTGTGGCTCAAACTGCTGGAACGGTCGGGAGCTGGACTGCCGGTGGCAAAACGTGCCGAGTTCGTCAAACTTAGTCAGAATCTCACCAAGCTCCAAAACGCCTTCGCTGAAAATCTCGGCAACGATGCAACGGCGATTGGGTTGACTGGGGCGCAAACGCAGGGGCTGCCGACCGATTTTGTCGCGACGCTAAAGAAAGACGCCGCCGGTACTTTGGTTGTTCCGGTCAACGAGAGCACTGCGACGTTCGTCCTTTCGAATGCAAAAGATCCCGCAGCTCGCAAGAGTTACTACATGGCGTACAATAATCGAGAAGCCGGGCCGAACACCAAATTGCTGGAAGAAGCGCTGGCGACGCGCGATCGGCTGGCGCACCTGCTCGGATATAGAAGCTGGGCCGAATACCAGCTCTCCGATAAGATGGCCGCTACGCCGCTGCGCGTGTTTAGTTTTTTGAATGGGCTCGATCGCGCGATTCTGCCTAAAGCTCACGAGGATATCGCCACGCTGACCGCACTCAAGGCAAGGGAAACGGGCGATCCAAACGCGCTCCTTAATCCTTGGGACATCGGCTACTACGATACCCAGCTCAACAAGACCAAATATGCCGTCGATCAAAATGCAATTCGGCAGTATTTTCCGGTGCAGCACACGATCGATGCGGTCCTGGGGATATATCACAAATTACTCGGCGTTACGTTTGCGCACCTCACGCCGGCCAATGCCTGGAACCCGGATGTCATTGAGTACACGGTCAGCGACACAAAGACCGGGAAACTCATCGGAACCACCTATTTCGATCTCTTTCCGCGGCCCGGAAAGTACGACCACTTTGCCAACTTCGGGATTCTGCCGGTCCGCAAAACAAGCAGCGGCTACCGCCCGCCGATTGCGGCGATCGTCGGAAACTGGCCGAAACCTGCACCGGGCCATCCCGCCCTGCTGAGCCACGACGACGTCGTGACGTTCTTCCACGAGTTCGGCCACGATATGGCAGCTCTGCTCGCGACCGCGCCGTACGAAACGCTGAGTGCCGGTTTTCGCGCGGATTTCGTCGAGGCACCCTCGCAAATGCTTGAGAACTTTGTCTGGCAGCCGTCGATCCTCAAAGAGATCAGCTCGAATGTGAGCACCGGCGCCCCGCTTCCCGACGATCTGATCGCGAAAATGGTCGCCGCCAAGTATGTCGATTATGCGTATTTCACAACCCGTCAGATTCTCTACGCGGACTTTGATATGGATGCGCACACAATGGGTCCGCACGTCGATACGACGGCGCTCTGGGCCACGGTCGCCGACAAGGTCTCGCCGACTGGGATGGTTGTCGGCACGCACCCGCAGGCCGCATTCGGACACATCATGGGCGGCTATGACGCGGGATACTATGGCTATCTGTGGTCGAAAGTCTATGCCCAAGATATGTTCACCGCGTTTCAAAAAGGCGGCCTCGAGAATCCGGCGGTCGGAGCGAGGTATCGTAAAGACATTCTGCAGCCCGCCCGGACACTGGAACCCGATATCGAGGTCCGCCACTTTCTAGGACGGCCGATGCGCCCGGATGCCTTCTATCAAGAATTCGGTATTGCTAGTCCCAAGCAACCGTAGATAGTGC
Organism: Vulcanimicrobiaceae bacterium; assembly: GCA_039923415.1. Taxonomy (GTDB): domain Bacteria; phylum Vulcanimicrobiota; class Vulcanimicrobiia; order Vulcanimicrobiales; family Vulcanimicrobiaceae; genus JALYVT01. The sequence continues at coordinate 1,951 of JBDTCU010000257.1, read as the reverse complement.
CGCCGGAATGGTGACAGCTGTGTCGAAGTGGACGTTCATGACCGATGTAACGATCAAGGTCCGCGAGAGCGGCCCCTATCTTCTCAAGGGACCAGTGACGCTCACCGACGTCGATGGCAACGTCTATGCGGTCGCGGGCGAGACCATCGCGCTCTGTCGCTGCGGCGGTTCTTCAACCAAACCGTTCTGCGACGGCACCCATCGCAACAACGGCTTCGTCGCCGTCGAGCGCGCGCTCAAAAGCGCGGAGTAGCCGATGCCGTCGTACGTGCGCCAGGGATCGCTCCCACCCAAACGTCACATTCAGTTTCGACGCCCCGACGGCGGCCTATACGCTGAGGAACTCTTCTCGACAAAGGGTTTCGAAAGTGTCTATTCGCTGCTCTATCACCTGCGACCGCCGACGGCCACCCTCGAAGTGCGTCCGTGGAAACGCGCGGCTATCGTGCTGCAGCAAAACGAACCGCTTCGCAATCGCCACATCCTAACCCAGAACCTGCGAGTCACCGGCGATGCAATCGAGGCGCGCGTCCCGCTGCTTGGGAACGGCGACGTACAGATCTCAGTCGCACAAGTCGACAAGCCGATGGAGTATTTCTATCGAAATGTGGGCGGCGACGAGATGCTCTTCATCCATCACGGTACCGGCGTACTGGAAACGCCGTTCGGTGAGGTCGCCTATCGGCCGCACGACTATCTCATAGTCCCGTGTGGAACGACCTACAAACTTCGGCCGCTCGAACCGACTCGGATGCTGGTACACGAGAGTTCCGGCATGATTACGATACCTCGCAAATATCGCAATGACTTCGGCCAGCTTGAAGAGCACGCGCCCTACTACGAGCGCGATTTCCGTACGCCGGTGCTAGCGGGCCCGGTCGAACGCACCGGCGAGTATGAGGTGCGCGTCACCAACAACGGAAGGCACGCAATCTATATTGTGCAAAACCATCCGTGCGACGTGATCGGCTGGGATGGATACTGTTACCCGTACGCGTTCAACGTCGACGAGTTCGCGCCGATTACCGGCAAGCTGCATCAGCCGCCGCCGGCTCACGCCACCTTTGAAGCGCCAGGCGCGGCGTTCTGCGCCTTCGTCCCTCGAATGTTCGATTACCATCCGCTCGCAATTCCGATTCCCTACAACCACTCGAGCGTCGACTGCGATGAAGTCATCTACTACGTCAGCGGAAATTTTATGAGCCGCCGCGGCGTCGGAGAAGGCTCGATCACTTTGCACGCCGCAGGTGCGCCGCACGGTCCACAACCGGGTGCAATAGAATCAAGTCTGGGAAAAACCTCAACCAATGAGATCGCCGTAATGGTCGACACATTCAAACCGCTGCAGTTAGCGACTCAAGCGCTCGAAGTCGAAGACCCCAAGTACTTCCGCTCCTGGATCGAGCAGTCAGTCGAGGTTTAGGAACGGGTCAATGCGATAGCTCGTTTACGGCGTCGGGGGATGTGTCGCGTAGGCGCGCAGCCCGCAAAGCATCAACCCACCAAATCAAATCATCCAGCAGGTCTTGCATATGCCGATTGTCCTGCTGGTCGCCCGCGAAGCCGCCGGCGCTAAGCTTTTCGCGAAGCCCGAAGAGATGGAGGGCCTGCAGCGGGGCCATCTGCAATTCGACCAGAACGAGGCGCAACTGCTCGATCGCGCGGGCTCTGCCCGCATTACCGAAGGAGACGAACGCCGCCGGTTTGCGCACCCATTCGGCGTAGAGATAGCCGAGCGCATTCTTGAGAACTGCCGTTCACGCGGCTGGTTGTAATTTCATACGGCATACTCGCCTGGAAACAGTGCAACGATTGCAAAGAGTTGCGATTCTAGGCAAGTGCGTAAGGAGCACACCAAGCGCAGCAACTCGAACAAGCCTTCAGGCTCGCAATGCGGCTTGAACCGTTCCGCGGACTTGGCCGAAGCCGATTCGCCGAGCGTTTGACCCCT
>JBDTCU010000256.1:0-5054 GCA_039923415.1 Vulcanimicrobiaceae bacterium | reverse complement strand
ATCTATGCCGAGGGGCAGCGCCGTTACGTTGAGTCGCTCTCGTCCTATGCGCGCCAGTTTCTCGGACAGATGGAGAAACCCGATGTCGACTACATCGAGGGGCTTTCGCCGGCGATCTCGATCGATCAGAAATCGACCTCCAAGAATCCGCGTTCGACGGTCGGTACCGTAACCGAAATCTACGATTATCTGCGCCTGCTCTATGCGCGGGTTGGAATTCCGCATTGCTATAACTGCGCCCGCGAAATCAGCTCGCAGAGCAGCGAGCAAATCGTCGACTCGATCATGGAGCTGGCCGAGGGTTCGCGCATTCAATTGCTCGCTCCGATCGTTCGCGGGCGCAAGGGCGAATATGCTAAACTTTTTGAGGAGATTGCCAAAGAGGGCTTCGCTCGCGTGCGGGTCGATGGTGAAACCAAAGAGCTCCGCGAAAAGATCGTGCTGGATAAGAAGCGCAAACACACGATCGAAGTGATCGTCGATCGGCTGGTGATGAAACCGGATATTCGCAAGCGGCTCACCGATTCAATCGAAACCACCTTGCGTCTGTCGACCGGAATCGTTACCGCGCTGGTCGAGGACCCCGTCGCCAAACAACCGCGCGAACTGACCTTCAGCGAGGCTTTTGCGTGCGTATATTGCGGACTTTCATTCGAAGAATTGGCGCCGCGGCTCTTTTCGTTCAACTCACCGTACGGCGCTTGTCCCGGATGTACGGGCCTAGGCGAGAAGATCGAAATCGATCCGGATAAGGTGATTCCGGATCGCAGCAAATCGATCGATGACGGCGCGATCGTCCCGTGGAGCAAATCGCTGGGCGGCGGAAAATATCCGTCGATGAATCCCTACTATCTGCAGCAGCTCGAGCGGGTACTGCGCAGCCGGCGAGTCAAGATGTCGACTCCGATCGAAAAGATGCCCGAGGACGTCGTCGACGCCGTGCTCTACGGGACCGAACGCGAACAAAGCTTCGCGTACGAAACTCGCAGCGGCAAAATATGGGAGTACAAAACTACCTTCGAAGGTGTGGTAAACAATCTCCAGCGTCGCTACACCGAGACCAGCAGCGATTACGTCAAAGAAGACATCGAGAAGTACATGTCGGCTTCGACCTGTCCGCAGTGCAAGGGCGCACGCTTAAAGCCCGAGGCCCTAGCGGTGACGGTCGGCGGCGAGAACATCAGTCATCTGACCGGCCTCTCGATTGAAAAGGCCGAGGCTTTCGTCAATGCGCTGCGACCCACGCCGCGCGAAGAACTGATTGCCAATCAGATTCTCAAGGAGATTCGGGCACGGCTCGGTTTCTTGACGAATGTCGGGTTGAACTATCTGACGCTGGCGCGTTCGGCAACCACTCTCTCGGGCGGGGAGTCGCAGCGGATTCGACTCGCCACCCAGATCGGCAGTTCGCTGGTCGGCGTGCTGTATATTTTAGACGAACCATCGATCGGGTTGCACCAGCGCGACAACGATCGGTTGCTGGCAACGCTGAAAACGCTTCGCGATCTCGGCAACACGCTGATCGTCATCGAGCACGATGAAGATACGATGCGGATGGCTGACATAATCGTCGATATCGGTCCGGGTGCGGGTTTGGAAGGCGGCGAGGTCCTGACCGTCGGGACGCTGGATGAGGTTCTCGGCAACCCGCGCTCGCTTACCGCAGCCTATCTCTCGGGACGTTTGTTTATTCCGATTCCAACGCATCGCCGCAAACCGCGCTCCTGGCTGCAGCTGAAGAACGCTAAGGCCAACAATCTGAGCGGTGTCGATGTGAACATTCCCATCGGGACGTTTGCTTGCGTCACCGGAGTGAGCGGCAGCGGTAAATCTACGCTGGTGAACGAGGTCCTGGTGAAAGCCCTCAACCAGCATCTGCACGGACAGAAGGCCGGCGGGACATACGGCACCGTCAAGGGCGCCGAAGCGCTCGATAAAATGGTGGTGATCGATCAATCGCCGATCGGGCGAACGCCGCGCAGCAACCCGGCCACGTATACCGGTACCTTCGATCACGTCCGCGAACTCTTTTCGCTGGTGCCGGATGCTAAAATACGCGGCTATGCGCCGGGCCGGTTTTCGTTCAACGTCAAGGGCGGCCGCTGCGAGGCCTGTCAGGGCGACGGAATCATCAAGATCGAGATGCACTTCCTACCCGATGTCTACGTGCCGTGCGAAGTCTGCAAGGGCAAGCGTTACAACGCGCAAACTCTCGAGGTAAAATACAAGGGCAAGGCAATCTCGGATATTCTCGAGATGCGGGTTGACGAGGCGACCGAGTTCTTTTCCGCGATTCCACGGATTCACAACAAGCTCAAGACGATCTGCGATGTCGGTTTGGGCTATATCAAAATGGGGCAGCCCGCCACTACGCTCTCGGGCGGCGAGGCTCAGCGCGTCAAATTGGCGACGGAACTTTCACGCCGCTCCACCGGCCGCACGTTCTACGTCTTGGATGAACCAACCACCGGCCTGCACTTCGCCGATATTCACAAACTGCTGGAGGTGCTGCAGCGTTTGGTAAAGAGCGGCAACACCGTGCTGGTGATCGAACACAATCTCGACGTCATTAAGACTGCCGACTATGTGATCGATCTCGGGCCCGAAGGCGGCGACCGCGGAGGGACAATCGTGGGTATCGGAACTCCCGAAGAACTCGCGCGGAACCAGGCCTCGTACACCGGGCAGTATTTGGTGCCGGTGCTGAAGGATCAGCGGGCCGTTGGCCATCACGTGCCGGATGAGTTTGCGATGGCGCAGATGGAAAACGAAAACCGGCGAGTTTTGGACGATCTCGCGAAGGGTGGCCGGGTGGCCGTCGAAGCATAGCTTGTGGCTAAATTTTCCGTAGCGATGCTGGTCTGTGCCGACCTCGGGCGTTCGCGCGATTTTTATCGCGACGTGCTGGGGCTCAAAATCAACACGGATCATACGCCGCACTGGATCGACTTCGATCTCGGCGATGGAACCTCGCTCGGGCTACATCCCAAGAGCGAACTGCTGGCGGTCCGTCCTGGATCGCTGCAGCTTGGTTTTTCAGTCGACAATGTCGATAAATTTGTTGCCGATGCTCGAATGTTAGCCGTGCCGGTCTTCCAGGATCCGTACGACGAACCGTTCGGCCGGGCGGCAATTATCGGCGATCCAGACGGCTATCCGGTGCAGGTTGTCAGCAATTCCAAGAAGCGCAAGTAACTCGAACGCGCGCATAAGCGCGCTGCGCGGCCGGATCGAAGATGCGAACTATCGCTATCACGTGCTAGACGATCCGCAGATCGCCGATGCCGAGTACGACCGGCTTCTGCGCGAACTCATCGATCTGGAGAGCGCGCATCCCGAGTTGATAACCACGGATTCGCCGACTCAGCGCGTCGGTGCGACTGCCTCCGCCAAGTTTCCGCCGTACGAGCACACCCGGCCAATGCTGAGTTTAGCCAACGCGTTTACGCCCGACGAGCTGCGTGCGTTCGACGAGCGCGTTCGTAAGCTTGCGGGTACCGCGGTCGGGTACGAAGTGGAACTGAAGATCGACGGCCTCGCGATAGCGCTTCAGTACGAGAATGGCGTGCTGATTCGCGGTGGAACTCGCGGCGACGGCCGGGTCGGCGAAGAGGTGACTGCCAACGTGCGAACGGTCCGAGCCATTCCCCTGCGTTTGCGCGGCGACCCGATTCCCGAAGTACTTGAAGTGCGCGGTGAGGTTTATCTGCGAAAATCTGATTTTGAGCGCCTCAATCGCAGCCGGGAGCACAACGGGCTGGCCTCCTTCGCGAATCCGCGCAATGCAGCCGCGGGCGCCGTCCGGCAACTCGATCCGAAGTTGACCGCGCAGCGGCGGCTGTCGTTCTTCGGTTACGCAATCGGCGCCCTTGCGCTTCCCAAGTCGAGCGAAACGATAAAAAGCCAACACGAGGCGCTCGGACTGCTGCGTTCCTGCGGTTTTCCGGTGAATCCGCACGTCACGCAGTACAGTTCAATCGACGAGGTCGTCACCTACTGCGAACAGTGGGAGAAGCGGCGCGACGATCTCGACTACGAAATCGACGGGGTGGTCGTGAAGGTTGATGATTTAGCGATTCAAGAGCGTTTGGGAAGCGCCGGTAAAGATCCCCGCTGGGCGATCGCTTACAAATTCAAGGCGCGTGAGGCCCGTACCAAACTTACCGATATCGCGATAACGGTCGGGCGAACCGGCAGCCTCAATCCCAGTGCGGTGCTGGAACCGGTCCAGATTGGCGGCGTGACTGTGCGAAATGCGACCCTGCACAATCAGGAATACATTCGCGCTAACGATATTCGAATCGGCGACACCGTAGTGGTGCTGCGCGCCGGCGATGTGATCCCACGAGTCGTGGGACCGATACTCAGCGAACGAATCGGCGATCCTCCAGCGTTCGTCATGCCGCAAACCTGTCCGATCTGCGGCTCTGCGGTCGACCATCCTGAAGGCGAAGCGATGTCGCGCTGCACCAATGCGAGCTGTCCCGCACAGGTCTTCGAACGAGTTCGCCATTTCTGTTCGCGGGGTGCGATGGATATCGAAGGCATCGGTGAAGTGATGGCCGGGTTGCTGACCGAGCTGAATATCGTGCGTGATCTCTCGGGCATCTATGCGCTCACCGCAGAGAAACTGCAGCGCGTTCCGCGTACCGGAACCAAAACCATCGAGAACCTTTTGGCGGCGGTCGAAGAGAGTAAGCGGCGCGGGTTGGTGCGGCTGCTCACCGGTCTTGGGATTCGATTTGTGGGCTCGCAGACCGCTCAAATCTTAGCCGACGATTTCGGCACGATCGACGCGATCGTGGCCGCCGGGCTCGACGAACTAATGCGCAGCGAAGGCATCGGACCGGAAGTTGCCAGAAGCGTTCAGTTGTTCTTTGCACAGGCGGCAAATCGCGCGATGGTCGAACGACTCAGGAATGCCGGCGTGCAGATGACCGCACCCAAACGAGCAAGAGCAAGTGGAGCCCTTGCGGGAAAGTCGTTTGTCTTGACGGGGACGTTGCCCGCAATGACTCGCGAAGAGGCCACTGCGCTGATCGACGCGAGCGGTG
>JBDTCU010000255.1:0-3462 GCA_039923415.1 Vulcanimicrobiaceae bacterium | reverse complement strand
TTGCAAAGAGCGTCATCGGCGATTGTTCTTCGAGTCCCAAGAGAAACTCGCAGATTGCCTGCGCAATCGAGAGGCCGTCGATCGTTCCGGTTCCGCGCCCGACTTCATCGATCAGCAGGAGGCTGCGCTGGGTGCAGCGCCGCAGAATGTTAGCGGCCTCGGCCATCTCCAAATAGAACGTCGATTGTCCCGACGCAAGGTCGTCGCCGGCGCCGATCCGGGTAAAGATCCGATCCACGATCCCGATTTGGGCTGATTTGGCGGGCACGAACGATCCGATCTGGGCCATGATCACCAGCAGCGCGCTCTGCCGCAGATAGGTTGACTTTCCACCCATGTTCGGACCCGTCAACAGCACGAACCGCGGTGCTCGCGGGTCCAGCCGCAGATCGTTCGGCACGAAGTTCGTTCGCAACACCGCCTCCATCACCGGATGACGGCCTTCAGCAATGTCGATCCGGCTCTCAAGAACGAACTCCGGCCGGACATATCCGCGCTCGGCCGCGCATTGGGAGAGCGAACACAACACATCGAGTTCGCCGAGCGCATCGGCCGTCTGCAGCAGATCGTCGATCCGGGCGGCGATTCGTTCGACCAGCTCGTCGAAGAGCTGCTGCTCCAGACGAAGTTGGCGCGATTGTGCCGTTGAGATCGCGATCTCTAACTCTTTGAGTTCGGGCGTGATGTAGCGCTCGCCGTTGGCCAGGGTCTGTTTGCGCACATAGTCGACCGGCACTTGGCTGACGTAGTTTTTGCCGATCTCGATCGAATACCCGAACGCGCTGGCATATTTAATCCGAAGCGATTTGATCCCGGTACGCTCGCGCTCGCGTTCTTCGAGTTCGCTGAGTTTACCGCGCGCGTTCGTTCTTAGCACCACACAGTCGGCAAGTTCGGAGTTGCTTTCGGGACGAATCACGCCCCCGTCACCCAACTGCGCCGGCGGTTCATCAACGACCGTGCGCGCAAGATCGCTCAGCAACTCCTCGAAATCGCCGATCCGCTGGATCTGCATCGACAGCGCTTCGGGCGCGACTGCCCGCAGCGGCCTCATCACCTCGAGCGTCCGGCGCAGCGACGCGAGATCGCGCGGCAACGCTCGCCTAAAGCGTATCTTTTGCGAGATACGCTCCAGGTCAAAGCACCCGCGGAGAAGCTCTTGAATCGAATCGCGGCGCACGTGTTCCTGAATCAAGCCTCCAACGCACCCCTGTCGCACCTCAATTTCGAGATGGTCGACCAGCGGCGCGAGAATCCAGCGCGCCAACATGCGCGAACCCATTGAGGTCGCGCATTTATCAAGCGTTGCAAGCAGCGTCGCCTTGGGGTTAGCGCCGAGTGCTTTGGTGAGTTCGAGATTCTTACGAGTTTGCGGATCGAGCGCAAGAAAGGTTTGATGCCGATAATACTGTGGGGCGTTGAGCGCTTCGCCGGACGTAACGCCGGTCCGTTTCACAAACGCACCAAGCGCATCGAGCGCACGATGCATGGAGAGCGCCTCATCATACGAATAGCCGTCGATCGGACCGCGCTCGCGGCTCTCCACCGCGCTCAAGTTGGGCGCGGCGATGCGCGCGCCCAAGGCTTCGAGTGCTCCGCTCATGGTTGCGCGCAAATCGGATGGCAGATCGGCGACGACCTCGGCCGGTCCGATTCGGCCGACCTCGGCGATAAGCTCCTCGTAGGCGTTATCGCTCAAGAATGCGGTCGCGGCGCAGAACCCAGTCGAAATATCCGCATAGGCCAGTGCGAATGTCTGCTCGGCGCTGGTTATCGCGGCGAGATAGTTGTTTTGCTTGCCGTCGAGCAGTTGCTCTTCGATGATCGTCCCCGGAGTGACGATCCGAACCACATCGCGACGCACTAACTTATTGGCCTGCGGCACTTCCAATTGCTCGGCCAGCGCCACGATCCAACGCTGTGCGACCAGCCGCGCCAGGTACTGCGAGAGTGCATGATGGGGAACGCCGGCCATCGCCACTTTCTTCCCGCCGCCGGCATCTTTTGAGGTCAGGGCGATCGAAAGCGCGCGCGCGATCGTCTGCGCATCCTCTCCGTACGCTTCATAAAAATCGCCGACCCGCGAGAGCAGTATCGCTTCGGGATGGCGGGCTTTCATGCCGAAATACTGCTCGAGCATCGGCGAATAGGTCGTGGTCGTACTCACCCGAGCAGGCTGACCACCGGAGCGACGATTGGGCTGCCCCAATCGGCATATCGTGCGGCCCGAGCGACGATCGAGCCCGAACATCCCCACACGTGAGCGGTCGCAACCCGGTAGTCGATCCACGGTTCGCGCGCGTACAGCGCCTCGTCGTAGTCGGTCGGCATCGGGGCGATCACCGTAACGTTGTCGGTGGTTTTAGCAGCCAGCCGTTGGGAATCTTTCTTGGACGGTCCGGTAATGAGCGCGCGGACGGTGGTGCCGATCTTCCGATCGTGATAGGCACGCGTCGCCGCATCTTGCGCGGTCTTTAGACGGGCAAAACGAGCGCTTTTAAGTTCTTCGGGGACTTGCTCCCAATTTGCCGCGGGTGTTCCGCGACGCGGCGAATAGATAAACATGAACGCCTGCGCGAAGACGCCCGACGCGCAATACGCGCGAGTCGATTCAAAGTCGGCGTCACTCTCTCCCGGAAACCCGACGATAATATCGGTGGTGATCGCCCAACTCGGCAGGTGTTTGTGAATCAGCGCGACCTTTTGATTGAACTGCTCGATCGTATATTTGCGGTTCATCCGGCGTAGGATTGGATCGCTCGCCGACTGGAGCGGCAGGTGCATGCGCGGATTGCATGCGGAAATCTCGGCCAAGTCGCGGATGATCTTCTCGCTGAAGTCTTTGGGATGCGGCGAGATAAACGTCAGGCGCTCCAGCCCCGGCAGTGCCGCGACCCGGCGGGCTAGTTCTCCAAAATCCTGACCGGTTGCCGGATCTTTGTAGGCGTTCACGGTTTGGCCGACCAGCATCACTTCCCGCGCGCCGAGTGCCAGTTTGCCGGCGGCTTCGGTAAGGATATCGGCGATCGGACGATGGTCGAAACGCCCGCGGACATGCGGCACGATACAGAACGAACAGTAGTAGGAGCAACCGCGCTGCACGGTAACGAATGCGCGGAGATGGGTGAACGCGCCGCTCACCCCTTCAGGCGCCGTGGTCAACAGCGCGCTCTCGTCGGCCTCGCTCTCTAGAAAACCCGGACGCCAATCGCGCAGCGTATCTCCTAACGCAACCAGTTCTTTTGTTCCGAAGACGGCATCGACGTGAGGTGCGAGTTTCTGCATCCGATTGCGATCTTGCTCGGCCAGACACCCCATGACGACCAGCTTGATGCCGGGTGAGGTTTCTTTTAACGTCTTGAACGTGCCCATGCGTCCGTATGCTCGCCGCTCGGCAGCCTCACGTACCGTGCAGGTGTTGAGCACCAGCACGTTCGCCTGTTCGGGCCGCGAAGCAAGCGC
>JBDTCU010000254.1:0-6657 GCA_039923415.1 Vulcanimicrobiaceae bacterium | reverse complement strand
TATTCCCACTTGCCGCGGCTGCGCTGACCTTGATCTTGGACGGGTCGGTGGTGCGGTCGTACAATCCGCCCTACCTCTCACGCGGGCACGTCGTCGCGCCGGTGATGCCGCTTCTTACCCGGGTGGCCACGAAGATCGAATACGTTCATGGCATGCTGCTATTTTGGCGCAAGGGTCGGTTCGCGCAGATCCGGATCGTGCGTCCCGAGCCGAACCAGTTGCAGAGTACCTACGTCGAGATCGCGCCGCTTTTGCGCGCTCTGGGCGAAACCGTTAGCTTCGATCGCGTCCACCAAACCCTCAACGTGCGAACGCCGGTCGATCCAACCGTGCAGTCCCCGAGTCCGTTTAACCCCTCCGTGCCGCAGGCGGCACCGACCGCGCTCTTCACTGCTGGTCCCATCGAGACGCCGCGACCGATATTCAGCGGACCCCCGCGGCCGCGCCGGACACCTGTGCCGCTCGAAACTCCCAGCGCGCGTTTTAAAACCCCAGGATAACCTGGGCGCGATCTGCGACATCGCGCAACACTCCGGGCTCGAAGGGTGAGCGGAGCCCCGCGGATTTTATCAGTTCGCCGAAGGGCGCTTCGCCGCCGCGTTTGCAGAGCGCAAGATACGTATCCAGCGTTCCCGGATAGTCATCCTGCGATTTCGCCCAGAACTGAAGCGCGCAACACTGCGCGAGTGTGTAGTCGATGTAGTAGAACGGATACAGGTAGATGTGGCGCTTCTCTTGCCATAGGCTGCCTTCATTGAGATAGCCGATCCGGCCGTACTTGCGCCACGGAAGGTAACGAGCTTCGAGAGTTTTCCAGAACGTATCGCGTTCGGCCGGGGTAGCGGCTGGGTTTTCATAGACCAGATGCTGGAAATGGTCGACGCAGACCCCGTACGGCAGAAATAGAAACGCATCGATCAGATGCTCCCGCTGATACGCCTGCGCATTCGACCCGAAGAAGCGCTCCATTTGAGGCCAAGCCAGGAACTCCATTCCCATCGAATCGATCTCAGCCGACTCGGAGGTCGGAGTCAGATAATCGAATAGCCGCTGATCGCGACTTGCGTACGATTGATAGGCATGCCCCATCTCATGGAAGAGTGTCTTGATGTCGGCTCGCGATCCGTTGAAGTTCGCGAACACAAACGGAACCCGCTCGGTCGCAAAAGTGGTGCAGAAAGCGCCATAGGCTTTATTGGCGCGTCCGTCTACGTCCAGCAGCCCGCGTCCGAGCATGAACCGCGCGAACGCCCCTAAATCCGGATGCATTGCTTCGAAGGACTCTGCGAACCGTTCGAGCACCCATGCTTGATCCCCAAGCGGCCTCACATCGTGCTCGGGAAAGAGCGCGGATTCGTCCCAATAATAGAGCTCCTCCAGATGCAGCGCCGACTTGCGTTCGGCCAGGATCGTTTGCACGACCGGCACGATATGTTCGACAATGTCGTCGCGATAGCGCGCAACGTCCTGCGGACCGAAGTCGATCCGATGCATTCGATGGTAGCCCAGGTCCACGAAGTTCTCAAAACCGAGCGTGCGTGCCATCCGATCTCGAACTCGGACCAGATCGTCGTAGATGCGATCGAGCTGCGGTTTCCGCTGCGCGAATATCTCGAACCGAGCGGTCTCTGCGCGCGTTCTCAGATCGCGGTCCGGGAATTGCGCGAAGGCCATGACGGCCGAAAGCGTGCGATCCGCACCTTCAAATGGAATCGAAGCGCCGCCGATCAACTCTTTGTATTCGCGGGTGAGCTCGGATTCCCGAATCGAATCGGCGATTACCGCCGGCTCGAATGCCGCGATATCCGCTTTCCAGAGTGCGAATGCTTGAGAGCCGTACTCGGATTCGAGCAGACCGCGATGCGGGCTTGAGAGCAGCACGCGTTTTACGCGTACTTCTCGTTCGTCGACGAGCGGACTGGCCTGCTCATATTCTGCTAGTGCGGTACGAGCTGCGGGGTCGGCCGTATTTTGAGAGAACGCTAGCCTGCGCTTAGCAGCCCAAGTCTCCCACCGAGTGCGAACCGTGTTCCAATCGGCCACAATCTTCAAGCTCCCAGACGCCGAAGGAGAGGCGGAAAGTTGCGTATCGAGTTCGTCGTAGCGAGCGTGGATTTCATCAAGAAAGGTCATGATGCTCTTTCAACTCAGACGGGGTCGCCCGCGATCCGATCGGTGCTCTGCTCGGCGGATTCATCTCAAAGCGGTGGTAATCGTGCCGCTACACCTCGCGGAGCTGGCTAGCGAACAGACTCAACCCGAATCCGGCGGCAGCCGCCCAGCCGATTGAAGCTAAGACCACGTTCCAATCCCACCAGATGCCGCCTTCAATCCAAGTGCACAGAAAGTAGGCTGCAAAGTATGAGACGGGTAGCGCAATGGTGAAAAGCATGGCCGCTCCGTCGCCGACTTGCGGATTGGCGTAGCGAACCAACAAGTCGCCCACGATGCCGCAGAATGCACTGCAGATCACCGTTATGAGCAGCAGCGGCGAGTCATTCGTAAACGCCGCCGCCGTCATCGAGTTGCCGATTACGAATAGCATTGTTAATGCGCCCGGTACAAGGGCGAGGCGGGAGGCTGCAAATCGCCCCAGCCCGGCGATTAAAAAACTCCAAAAAATGATGACCAAGACACCGTAGCCGAGCTTATAGTAGGTGACCGCCAGAATTGTGAAAACGACATGAGACCCAGTTAGCAGCGGAATAGGAGCGTGGACTCGCCATGCGCCGGGATCGATCGCATAGGCCGTCCCGAAATGAATGAGCCCGAGCCAGCTTGCCAGGCTGAGAATGAGCGGCAATTGCCGACCGAACGAAACCCGCGAACGCCCACGCTCGAGCGCCGAACGAACTGGTCCGCTGGCTATGAGCAGAATCGCAAATCCCAGCGTTTGGTGGGTCGGGCTCAGCAGCGAATCGATCCCCTCTTCGACGCCCAGGAAGATGTGCCAGCACATATCGCCGATGCCGGCGAAGAAAAACAGGATCACGCCCGCGAGAGTAAAGCGGTAAGCCGCTGGAACCGCGTCGCGCCAAGAATATCCCGCTCGATGATTGCGAACGAGCGTGTAGCCGAGGATTACAAACGCAGCCACGATCGCGCTATAAAATGTCGCGTGATACGGGGTAAAGAAACTTTCAACCGAAACGTGGCCGTGCGACCAGGCATCGATTGAGAGGCCTCCGACGAGCCACAAGCCCACCAGGCTAATCGCGTAGTCTAATGCTAAGCTCGGAGGCGGGGTACTGCGTTCTTTCATGGGTTGGATAATCGGCGCTTCGTTCGGAGAGCAGGGCTCTCCTCGCCTTCCTCAAAGTCAGACTTCGTGCGCGCTGTCATGATCGTGTTCGCTTTGCTCGCAGTCGCGGGCTGCGCAGCCAAGGCGCCGTCAGTCGGTCCTCAAATCCTCAGCGTCGGCGATCGTGGGCCCATGCCGTGGCCATCGGCGGCGGTCGAGCCATCCGATGCATTGCCAAGAATTCTCCATATCCACCTCAACGCCGATGTGGTGCGGCCCGGAAGTGTCTGGAGCGGACGAATCGCAACCAGCACCAATGTCGCGAGCGTAGAGATTCGCACCGAACTTTTTTCGTTTAACGCCGAGCGAATCGCGTTCGGGCAATTTTCTTTCTCTCAGCAGATTGTTGATCTGCCGAGCGTTTTCCAGCGCGGGTACGTGCTGCGCGTGATCGCGCGCAATACCGCCGGCGTTAGGGCCGAACAAGATATTCCATTTCGCTTTCGTTAGAAGAAAGGAACCACCATGTCTCTTCGAACTCTGGCGCTTACTCTAGCCGTCGGGCTGGGGTTTTCCGTCTCTCTAGGCACCGGTGCCTTAGCACTAACAGCGCAATCGCCGGTCAGCGTTAATCGCTGCGATCCCGAACCGGGAAGCGTGGCGCGCGGGCCGATCGGTCCCTATTCGGGATACTATCCGGGCTATTATCCGGGGTACTATCCGAACGTGCCGTTTCTCTGGAACGACGTCTACGGCAGATCGTACCGACAGGCACCGCTTAGTCCGTCGCTCGCAATCGACTACGTCAACGTATCGCATAGGGCGATGCGCCAGATTGAATTTGGATTGGTCAAGCATAGTGAGATCGTGGCGGAAGTGCGCGATGTCGGTACGTTTTCACCCCGCGTCGAAATCAAGCACCTTTTCGGCCTGAGCCGGAACGTCTTTCCGTTGCAAACCAGCTTAGCTAGATGCGTGGTCCTGCGGGTGGAATACGCCGATGGTTCAAAATGGCGTAATCCGCACCTTCCGAAAGCCGACTCCGGGCTCTACCACTACTGACGTTTGGCGCCGACGAGGTTCTCGACGAGCGTAAAGCTGATCCCCTGCGACTCAAGTTTCGGGATCATTGCGGTAAGCGCGGCAAGCGTGGTCGGGCGCGGGTGACCGATCGCGATTGCGCTGCCATTGCGAAGTGCGATCTGCCCGGCTTGGGCAAGCATGCCCTCGATCTGCGCGACGTTGGCGGTATTGTCCAGGAAGACGTCACGAGAAGCCGTCGGAATCCCAGCCTCGGTAGTGATTTGTGCCGCGACTGAATTCGCCGCCGTTCGTGAATCGATGAAGAAGTCGCTACCCTGTTGCGCGATTACCGAAGCGACTTCGCGCATAACTCGCGGATCCGCCGTAGCCTCGCTGCCTTCGTGATTATTGACACCGCGTGCCAGCGGGACTTGCGCAAGGTCGTCTCTTAGTTGAGCAGCGATCTGATCGTCGCTCATAGTGGTCTTGATCTCCCCCGGACCCGGATCGATATGCGAGATCGGCTCCATCGGCAGATGCAGCATGACGCCTTGGTGCGCATCGGCGGCCTCTTGAGCGATCGTCCCGGTGTAGCGAACGTGGGGAAGAACCGATACCGTCAGTGGAATCGGCAATGCGATCAACGCGCGTTCGGTATCGATCCATTGTCCGCAATCGTCGATGATAATTGCAAGTTTTGCGCCGCTCTCTGCAGCCGGTGCGCTCGATGCTTCCGGTCTGCGGCTGGTCACCACCGCGGGCGTAGCACTAGCCGCAACGGGGACCGGTGTCGCTGAGGATTGCCCGATCGGCGTTGGGGTGGGGAGCGAAACTGCGACTGGCTGCCGATGGTGCACAGGCTGCTGGGTATTTCGCTCGTAGAGCACCAGTCCCAACCCGGCCGCTATCAATAAAAGGACAATGTATGCGCCGCCGCCGGCGTTCTTTTTGCGCCGGCGCGATTTTCGCTGAGAACTCACGTGAAGCCGTATTCGCTTCGCGAGCCTGACTCTCTTGCGCCGCTAGCTTTGTACGCTCACATGAAAGTGCTGGATAAGCGCGATCGCGGCACACAGCCATGCCGCGCCGAACAATGTGCCGCCGATAACATCGGTCACATAGTGGGCTCCGAGCGCCAATCTTGAAAAGTCGATCCCGATGGCCCAAAGGACGATCAGCCCGATCGCCGGGATTGCGAGTGTTTTAGGCAAGGAGCTTGCGGCAATCACAGCGATCCACGCACCGTAAAAGATTATCGCGGTCGAAGCGTGCCCGCTCGGATACGAATTGCCGAGATCTCGGGCGATCAGCCAATAATCGGGGCGCGGCCGATTGAATAGTTGTTTAAACAACTCTACGGCGCCTTGAGAGGCGACCTGCGAGACCAGGATGATCACGCCGATCCAAAGATTTGCGCGGGCGAACGCTAGTATCCCGATTCCGACCGCGGCAATAAGCAGCAGCGGCAGGCTGCGGCCGGTCAGTGTGAAAAGCGCGGCCAGGGTGGTGCTGTGATCGCGAAGCGCGACGGCCTCGACGTCGAGCCGGCTCAGGCCGGTGTGGGTAACATAGAAACCGAGCAGAATAAATGCCGCCAGGAAAACGCCGCTGGCGATCCACCAACGAAGATCCGAGCTCACGCTTTTTCACCAAACGCAGACGGTACCATGACGCGCAAAGCGCCCGGTGCCACCGAAAACTTTGCAGGCGTCCGCTCGAAGGCGTTGCCGTCAATATCGATTTGTACGCGCGGAGTCGTGCGCAGTTCGATTTTTCGGGCCGAAAAGTATTGGGCATCACGCAGGCTCTGCTGCCGGCCGCGGATGAGCGCAACGTACATTTTGAGAATATCGATCCGGCTGGTCCCGGATGTTGCAAAGAACGCTAAACGCTTGTCGGTAAACGTCGCGTCGGGAGATATCGGCTGATGACCGTAGTCCCGACCGTTGGCGATGATCACCTGATGGGTTTTCAGTTTGAGTGTATTACCGTCATATTTCACCCGAGCGCGGAACGGTTTATGGGTGAGAATAGGACCGACCGCGGCGATGCCGTATGCGACGGGACCGAGCAGCGATTTTAACCCGTGCGAGGTTTCGTTTCCCACTTCGCTAGCCAGGCCGATCGTCGAAAAGTTAGCGAAATAGGTCTTGTTGACCCGCCCTAAATCGATCTTCGCGATTTTGCCGTCGACGATCACATCGACTGCATCCTGAAGCTCCTCGCCGATCCCGAGCCCGGTTGCAAAACTGTTTCCGGTTCCGGCTGGAATAACTCCAAGGACCGCGTCCCGGTGAGCGAACTCCCCAACCACCGAGGTCTGCGAACCATCGCCGCCCGCGATGATAATGAGCGCGTGACCTGCTTTAATAAGTGCACGCACGCGCTTGCAA
>JBDTCU010000253.1:0-6673 GCA_039923415.1 Vulcanimicrobiaceae bacterium | reverse complement strand
CGCATTCGCGTTGCAGCACCTCGCGGCGACGGCCGCTTTACGGCCGCACGAGGATGAGGCATCGGCCGCCGACGATCGTTCGCGCGCGGCGCGGCTGCTCGGATACATCGATACGAGGCTAACGGCTGTCGAGGCATCGCGCGAGTACACCGAGCAGCAAGAGTACGACAAGACGCTCGCCGGGTTGCGGGCAGCATTCGGTGTCGACGATCTTGCGAAACTCATGAGCGAAGGTCGCGACTGGAGCGAAGAACGGGCCGTCGCCGAGTCACTGGCAATCTAGGCGCGTCCACATTCGGCGGCGCCAGGCCACGACTCTGGGGGTTGACCCGCTGGCCTATACTTACAACAAGGATACCTCGCTAGGTGAGGCGTCTACGCGATACACAGGCCGCTGCCCGGAAACGTCGAGAGACGCCAAGTGGGTAGGACAGACTCCGCCGAGACAAGGCGGCGTCCAAAGCGGCTGAGACTAGGGTCTCTACGGCGCGTAGTGTCAAAACTTGAAGCGACTGAGGTTGCCGCGATCCCACTGTGAATCGCTCTGGCCGGTCGTTTCGTGCGACCGGTTTCAATTTTTTTGGGACGGTGAGAGATGGCTTTTACGGATGGGTTTATCTCAGAAATTGTCGGACGCAATGCGACCGTCAACGACATTCCAATTGGCAGGGTCAGTGATTTTCTGGTCAATTCCCCGGACGATACCTTTCCGCTGATCGACGGTTTCGTCATCAAAACCTCGCAAGGACCGCGGTTTGCGCCGATCGCTACCATCATCGACGTCGACGACGAAGGTACGATTACGCTGAGCGTTACCCCGAAAGACCCGGCACCGCGCGACGAAGACGCGCTCTATTTGGTCGCGGACCTGCTCGATAAGCAGATCGTCGATGTCGACGGCCGCAAAGTCGTGCGCATCAACGATCTGGAAATCGCCAATACCGGTGGGGTTTTGCGGGTGGTGGCGGCCGATGTCGGGGTGGGCGGACTGCTGAGGCGTCTTGGTTTGAAAACGTTCGGCAAACGCTACGCACCGATGATCTACAAGCGGGTTCCGCGCGCGATGATCGCTTGGGATAGTGTAGCGCCGATTCGAGATGTGAATCCGGCCCAGGTTCGGCTTTCAATCAAAGAGAGCAAACTTGCGCGACTGCACCCCTCGGAGCTGGCGGAAATCATCGGCGACCTCTCCAAGCGCGAAGCCGCCGCGGTTATTCATTCCCTCGACGACGAGACCGCGGCCGATGCGCTCGAGCATCTCGATCCGGGCACTCAAAAATCGATCATCGACGATCTGGGCACCGAGCGGGCCGCCGATATCATCGAAGAGATGGACTCGGACGACGCGGCCGATCTGCTCGCCGAACTCGAACCCGAGCAGCAATTGCAGTTGCTTGCCGAGATGAATGAGTACACCGCCGGCGAGCTCCGCGAACTCGTAAAGTACGAGGAGGACACGGCCGGCGGCCTGATGACGACCGATTACGTTTGGATCTACCCGCACCGCACGGTCGAGGCGACGATTCAGAAGATTCGCGAGATCGCGCCGCAGTCCGAGTTTATCTACTATCTCTACGTGCTCGATAAAGACGACAATCTGCTGGGGGTCCTGACGCTGCGCTCGCTGCTGCTCTCGCTTCCGACCGCTTTTATCGAGAAGATCATGGAAACCGACGTCGTGACGGTCGCGACAAACATTCCGGCCCACGACGTCGCCGCAACGATTGCGCGCTACGACCTGCTAGCCGTGCCGGTCGTTAATGAATCCGGCAAGATGCTGGGCATCGTCACCGTCGACGATGCAATCGATGCGATCGTTCCCGAAGATTTTGCCAAGAATCTCCCGCGGGTCACGTTCAATCGACGAAAGCATCATGCCGGCAGCTAGAAGCCGCCGATTGCGCCTGCGCATGACCCTGCGTTCGGTGCTGATGTTCTTCTCGATCATCGGACCGGGGATCATTACGGCCAACGCCGACAACGATGTCGGCGGCATCTTTACCTACTCTCTGGCCGGCGCGCAGTTCGGATACCAACTCCTCTGGCTCTTGATCCCGGTCACTATCGCGCTGATCGTCACCCAGGAGATGTGCGCGAGGATGGGTGCGGTGACCGGTAAGGGCCTGGCCGATTTGATTCGCGAGAACTTCGGCGTAAAGGTCACGTTTTGGGTGCTGCTGCTGTTCGTTTTTGGAGATCTCGGCAACACCGCGGCCGAGTTCGCCGGAGTGGCGTCGGCCGCGCCGATCTTTCAATCGTACGTGCAGGCAATACCGCGCTGGCTGTTCACCGACGGGTTGGTCATTCTCGCCGCCGCCACGGTGTTTTTCGCAGTCACGCGCGGAAACTACAAGATCGTCGAGCGGATATTCTTCGGCTTCTGCATCGTTTATTTGGCCTACGTCGTCAGCGGGATTTTGGTGCGTCCGAATTGGCACGATGTCTTTCATCAAATGCTCTTCCCGCATTTTACGGCTAACAAAGCCTACTTGCTGATGGCGATCGGAGTAATCGGTACCACGATCTCACCTTGGATGCAATTCTACATTCAATCGGCAGTCGTCGACAAGGGCGTGCGCAAGCAAGATTATGCCTATTCTCGAATCGACGTCGTGGCCGGCTCGTTCATCACCGATATCATCGCGTTCTTCATTATCATCGCGAGTGCGGCGACCATCTTCGTCCACAACGCGAACGGTCTCCACGCGATCGTAATTACGAACGCCGGAGATGTGGCGGCCGCGCTGGCGCCGCTGGCAGGCAAGTTCGCCTCCCTGCTGTTTGCGATCGGACTGCTGAACGCGGCAATCTTTACGGCCTCGATCTTGCCGCTGTCGACTGCATACTACGTGTGTGAGGCTTTCGGATTCGAGCGCGGCGTCGATCACCACTTCAGCGACGCGCCGGTCTTCTACAGCCTCTATCTGGCGCTGATCGTGATCGGGGCGGGAGTCGTGATCGTCCCCAACTCTCCGCTAATAGCAATCATCTTCTACTCGCAGGTTCTCAATGCGGTCTTGCTGCCGATCGTGCTGGTCCTGATGCTGCTGCTGATCAACAACAAGCGGCTGATGGGAGATTGGACCAACGGAATTATCTTCAATACCATTGCCTGGGCGACGGTCATTATCGTGGGGTTTCTGACCCTGGTCTCAACCGCTCAGCTGATTTTCCCATCCCTGGGCTCTTAGACCGCGGCGCTTGCCGCCGATCTTCTTCAGCGGTAAACGACCAGCGATTTCGGCCCGCGTGTTTAGCCCGATAGAGCGCTTTGTCGGCCTTGTCCATTAACTCATCGATGCCGGAGGCGTCCTGCGGATAGAGCGCGATCCCAATGCTCGTATGCAATTCCTGAACGCCGTGCTCTAGGGTGTAAGGCGCCTGCATCGTCGTGATAATCTTGCGCGCTAGGTCGGCGCTGTCGGTGAAACCATCGACGATCGGCTGCAATATGACGAACTCATCGCCGCCGAACCGTGCGACCGTGTCGCTCTCGCGGACGTTGGCGCGTAACCTGTCGCTGACTGCTTTGAGGACCAGGTCCCCAACCGGGTGCCCGAACGCGTCGTTGATTGCTTTAAAATGATCCAGATCCAAATACATAACCGCAAAACCGCGATTGTAGCGTTTGGCGGTCGCAATAGTCTGTTTGATACGGTCTTCAAAAAGCACTCGATTGGGGAGGCCTGTGAGCGAATCGTGAAAGGCCAATTGGTTGATTCGCTCCTCATGGTGCGCGCGCTCGAGCGCGGCCGCGATAAACAGCGACATCAGTTGCGCGAGATCGCGATCGCCCTGCACTAATGCCGACGGCAGAGGCAGGCGACCGGCGAAGATTAGCGCGCCGTACGCGGCGCCGTTAACGTATAGTTCGGTGCCGAAAAACGACTTCCAACCGGATCGTGCATGGGCCGGATCGGCATTCCAGGGCGCCTCGTCACTATTTTGAATGAACAGCGAGTTTCGCTGCGCGCTCAAGTGGCGCTCAAAAGTCAACTGCCGCTCGAGAATGTCGCCGACCGGAATCGGATTGTCTTGGCCGACCGCGTTAAGGATGAACCGGCGGTCGTCTGCAATCCGAGCGACGTACCCATAATCGAACCCAAAGAGCCGGCAGCCCAATGCCAGGGTATCGTCGATCTGCTTGGCAATCGACTCGCCGCGCGCCGCAGCCACAAGATAGAGCCCGCGAATTCGCTCGTTCTGTTCGACAATCGCGCGTTCGGCGGCGCGCTGCGCGGTAACGTTTTTTGCAATTGCGTATACGCCTTCGATCAGTTCTCCGACGTGCAGCGGGACCAGGCTGACTTGAACATCGATTCGATTGCCGAGCCGATCCAAAAACTGCGCTTCGAAGTCGCCGGCTTCGTCTCTCATCGCGCAGCGGAAAGCTCGGTCGGCCGGAGCGCGGTCTTCCGGAGCGATCAAGTCAGTCCACGGCCGGCCGATGATCTGCTCGCCATAGTAGCCGGTCGCACTCTCGAGCGCGACGTTGACACGCGAGATATCGCCGGTCGATTTGAGCGACATGATTGCGTCCGGATGATATTCGAAGAGCGATCGAAATCGTTCTTGGTTAATGCCGAGTGAGTGTTCTGCCGAACGCAACGCAATAATGTCCCGCGCGACCGCGAATGCTCCCACCACTCTCGAGTGCACCTTGGCCGGAAAGACGAAACACTCCACCGGAATCACCGTGCCGGTCTTATGCTTGACGCTGGTTTCAAAGTGATCCAGGCCGCCCTCGAGAACGGTCGCCACGGCCTGATTGAGCCTGGCGTGTTCGGCTCCAAAGATGTGGTCGCTTAAAGCGGTTCCGGTCAGTTCGTATGCGGCCGGATTGGCCGCCACAAAGCGCCCCGTTGCGTCGTAGACGACGATCGCGTCGGGGTTTCCGTCGTAGAGCGATTCTAAGAGCTCGCCGAGCTCGGTAGCCTGCTTCATATCCTCCCTTAAGATATCGGCACTCCGCAGGTGCGACCTTTGTGGACTGGAACGTGCGGACCCGCGTCGAATGAACCCGCATGAAGTACCGTGCCTATCCGAATACCGATCTGAGAGTAAGCGAAATCGGCTTTGGCCTGTGGACGACCACCACCGATTGGTGGGGAAAGATGACCGACACGGAAGCCGTCTGCCTGCTGCACGAAGCCCTCGATCTGGGCATCACGCTGTTTGACGCTGCCGACGTCTATGGCAACGGCCGCAGCGAAGAGCAACTCGCAACCGCTTTCGCCGACCGCCGCGACAAGGTTGTGTACGCCACCAAATTCGGCTATGACTTCTACACCAACACCAGCACGACGCGCGGAGAGCGTGAGTTGCCGCACGATCTCACTCCCAAGTTTTTGCGGTTTGCGCTGGAAGAATCACTTCGCCGGCTGCGCACCGACTGCATCGACATCTACCAATTTCACAACGCGCGGATGGAACACATCGATAACGATGAGCTGTTTGCGCTGCTCGAAACCTTCAAAGCCGAGGGCAAGATTAAACTATACGGGGTCGCACTCGGGCCTGCGATCGGCTGGCTCTATGAGGGCGTCGATGCGGTCAAACGCCGCAACGTTGCTAGTATGCAGATCATCTGGAACGTGCTCGAACAGTTCCCCGGTAACGAGCAGATCCAAGCAGCCTATGATAGCGGAGCCGATACCGGCTACATGATCCGAGTGCCGCACAGCAGCGGAATGCTGGAAGGTCGGTACACCGCGGATACGGTCTTTCCGCAAGGCGATCACCGCCGTCACCGTCCCACATCGTGGCTGATCGAAGGCGTGCAGAAAATCGAGCAATTGCGTTTTCTTGAAACACCACAGCGCACGCTCGGCCAAGCCGCGATTCAGTGGCTGCTGCACGAGCCGCGCGTCATGACCGTCCTGCCGAATATTTATAATCGCGAGCAGCTCGTGGAGTTTGCAGATGCTCCGCAGACGCCTTCGCTTACACCGGACGAACTGCAGCGCGTCGATGCACTCTACAAAACGAACTTCGGGCTCACCGAAGAAACGCCGAGCCGCTTTAAGGGCACGATGTCACGCGAAGGAGCGAACGTTTAATGAAAGCGGTTCACTCGCCGAACGCACCGGCGCCGATCGGTCCCTACAGTCAAGCCATTCACGCCGGTAAGGAGCTCTTCTGCAGCGGGCAGATTCCGCTCGATCCTAAAACCGGCGAGGTCGCCGCGGGCGACATCTCCGCCCAAACCGAACAGGTGCTGAAAAACCTCGGCGCGGTGCTAAGTGCCGGGGGCTTCGATTACGCCGACGTCGTCAAAACGACGGTCTTCTTAGTCGATATGAACGAGTTTGCCGCCGTTAACGCCGTCTATGGAAAGTACTTCGAGGCATCCAAACCGGCCCGTTCGACCGTAGCCGTGGCAGGCTTACCAAAAAACGTTCGCATCGAGATCGACGCCATCGCCAAGAAGTAGTAGACGGCTAATGCTTTGCGATGAGCGAGGCTACTTGCGCCTGAGCGAGCGCCGAGACGGTTGGATCGGTCGATGCGGCGGCGGTCTTGAATTGCTCGATTGCTAAATCTTTGCGCTGCTGATCGATGTAGGTCTTCCCAAGGAGGAAGTGCATCCGGCCGTCTTCGGGCGCGACCGTGATGCCCTTAATCAATACCGATTCCGCAAGTGGGTATAATTTGTGCTGCTCGTAGTCGAAGC
>JBDTCU010000252.1:0-5867 GCA_039923415.1 Vulcanimicrobiaceae bacterium | reverse complement strand
GAGTACGTTGGTGCGCGGATCGAGAATCGTTTTAACGGTAAAGACCACATCGGCCGAACTGAACGGCGCGCCGTCCTGCCACTTCACACCATGCCGCAGCTTAAAGGTGATCGTTTTGCCGTCTGCGGAGATCAGATGATTCTGCTGGGTCGGAACTTCCAAGCAGAGAGACGGAACCGGATCGCCTTTGTCGTTGAAAACGAAAAAATACCCCATCGTGAATGACGATAGGTCGTTCACCAGCGTTTCGGTCGACAGCAGCGGGTTAAGATTGTCGACATCTTCGGCATCGGCCCAGCGAAACGTCCCGGGGATCGTCCACGGGTGCAGACCGCCGGATGTTGAGTTCACCGAAGAACAGGCCGAAAGAAGCAGCGCGCAGACCAGCCCGAGGGCAATCGGCCCAAGGCGCCGGTGTGCGCGCGAGTTTTTCACCGGGCTATTTGATATCGACGTTCATCATGTCATCGAACGGCGTCACCGAATTCGGCGCATAGCCGGTCAGATGCTTATCCCAGGAGAATCCGAACTGCGGAATGTTGGTCACGATCGTCGGCGCGTCCGCGACGATTATTTTTACTTCTTGGTTCAGGATTTTCTTATGCTGTTCAAAGTCGTAGGTGAGCTTGTACTGTTCGAGCAGTTTATCGAGCTTTGGATTGCAATAACGAACCGAGTTCTGTCCGTTGGGCGGGATTTGATCGCACTCGTAGATGTTCGAGAGGTCGCCGTTCGGGTCGGCACTCCAGGAGAATGTCGTCATATCCCAGTCGCCTTTATTCACGATGCCGTTGTCTTGAATCTGCGCGAAGAATAACGCCGGCGCGTACTTGCGAGTTTGAATCTCCACCCCAACGGCGGCCAGTTCTTGGCGAACCAGCTCGACAAATTGGTCCGCGCTGGAGGACCCGGTGTAATACGGGAAAGTTAAACTCAGACGCTGGCCGTTCTTCATTCGAATACCGCCCGGACCAGGCTTCCAGCCGGCCTGATCGAGCAGCTGCATCGCTTTGGCCGGATCGTAAGCGAAACTCGGAATATCAGTAGGATGGAGTGGATTGCTCGGTGGGATCATCGATTCTTGCGCGATGCCGTACCCGTGGTTGATCTTCTGGATCTCTTCGGGGCGGTTGAGCGCGTAGCGAATGGCTTGCCGCACCAGCGGGTCTGAAACGATCGGATGTCTGACTTGAAAGTCGATGTGTGCGAAATAGTACGAATCCTGAACGATGGTGTGAAGCGTGGAAACGGCCTTGACGCGATCGATAAACGCCGAACTGATCAGCGGCCACAGATTGACCTCACCGGTTTGCATCGCCGTGACTACCGTATCGAACGATGGAATCAACCGGAACGTGATGTGTTTGAGTTTTGGTTCGCCGCGCCAGTAATACGGATTAGCCTCCATTTCGATCGCATCGCCGCGACGCCACTCTACGACCCGGAACGGCCCGATCCCAACCGGTTTTGCATTATACGGGGCGTGATTGATATTCGGCAAATTGCCGAGCAAATGCTTGGGCAAAATGCACGGGTTGGCGCCGGCAGTGCCGAAAAATGTCGGAAGGTACGAGCCATAAGGTTTGCTCAGGTGATAGACCACCGTGTATTTATCCGGCTCGTCCATCTTGGCGATCAGATTCCAGCCATCCCGTCCGGTTTCGTTGTTAGCGGGATTGAGGACGGCTTGCGTGCTGAAGATGACGTCGTCCGCGTTGAAAGGAGCTCCGTCCGACCACTTCACGCCGTGCCGCAGATGCCAGGTAATCGTCTTGCCGTCTTTGCTGATGCCGCCATTGGCCTGAGTCGGAATGATCGTTGCCAGTTCCGGAATCGGCTTATTGTTGCTATCGTATCGAGCCAAATACGCCATCGTCAGCTCGGCTATGTAACTCAATGTCGTCTCGGTAAAGAGATGTGGATTCAGGCTTGGGATATCGCCCGTGCCATCGGCGATAACCAGCGAATGCGGATGTGCGAAGGGCGCGAGCGCCCCTGAGCCGCCCGTCGTTTCGACCCTAGCGCAGCCGGCAAGCGCAACGAGCAAGAGAACTGCCACGAGTTTTTTCAAATCGAGTACTCCCACGGATTCCAGAAGGCTGAGATGACCGGCGAGGCTTTGAAGCCCTGAAGATCGGTGTTGTAGACGTACGGGACTCTTTGGAAATAGAGAATGATGGTCGGCACATCGAGCGCCATTTGCTGCTGAACGATCTTGTAGTCGGCTTTTCGGCGATTGATATCC
Source organism: Vulcanimicrobiaceae bacterium (assembly GCA_039923415.1). GTDB lineage: Bacteria > Vulcanimicrobiota > Vulcanimicrobiia > Vulcanimicrobiales > Vulcanimicrobiaceae > JALYVT01. Next base: position 3,622 of record JBDTCU010000252.1, on the reverse strand, counting down.
AAGGTTTTGAGGGCGTCGTTCATCGCCGATGTTGCCGCCGTATTGTCCCAGAAAATCGCATTCTGGCCCTTGGGTGCAAAGTTATCGGCTGAGTAGATCGGGCTATCGTCCGGGTCTGAGGCCGCGCTCCAGCCAAATCCCGCAACGTCGTAGTGACCGCCCTGCAGAATGCCGACCGAACTGTTTTCGAAAAAGACGTTGGTCGGGGCGTTCTTCACGATCGCCTCCGCCCCGACTTGGTGCCACTCGTTTTGGAGCAGCGTTTGAACCGCTTTGCCGGTGGTGCTTTCGGTCTGGGTGCTGTAATCGAACGAGAGCCGCTCTCCGTTTTTCTCGCGGATCCCGTCGGGGCCGATTTTCCAACCGTCCGCATCGAGAATTTGACGGGCTTTCGCCGGATCGTAGGGATGGTGTTGGATATCGCTGGTATACGCCCAGGAAAGAGCTGGTGATTGATCGGTCTCGGCCGGAATCGCCGACCCGTGCAGCACATCGGCGATGATCTCGGCGCGGTTCGTCGCGTATGCCAGCGCTAGACGAACTTGACGATCGTTTACAATCGGATGACGTAAATTGAAGTCGATGTGCGAGTATGCGAAAGCATCCAGCCGAATTGCCGTCAACCCATTCTTTGGATCGGCCGCCAGCCGCTGATACTGTGGCCAAAGGCCGCCGCTTCCGACCGCGACCATATCGATTGCGTGAGTCTGCAGTTGGGTTATCAGCGTATTTTCGTCGGGCAGTATCTTGAAGTCGACTTCGTTCAGCTTGGGCTTGCCCATGAAGTAGCCGGGGTAGGCCTCCATGCGAACTCCCGAGCCGCGATTCCATTCGACCACTTTAAAGGGGCCGCTGCCGATCGGCATCGCATTGTACGGTGCGTTATTGAACGAGCCCTTATCGTCGTTATACTTGGCCAGCAGATGCTCCGGCAGAATCGGCGCGTTGCCGTTGACGCCCCAAAGCTGTCCCAAGTACGGCGCGTAGAGCTTTTTCATGTGAATGAGCGTGACGTACGGATCGCTGCAGTCGATCGACTTGATGTCCCGGTAGCCGTCGGTAGTATTCGAGTTGTTGTGAGGATTCATCACGACTTGCCAAGTGAACTTGAGGTCTTTGCACGTCAATGGAACCCCGTCTTGAAACGTGATAGTGTGACGAAGCCTATATTTTAAGGTCAGGCCGTCTTTGCTGACGTCCCCGTTAGCAACCGTTGGAATCTCGCTGAGCGCATCGGGAACCGGCCGGCTCTTCTCGTCGTACCGAACCGCGTAAGAATAGATGAACATTGAAAGATCGCCGACCACAGAGCTGGTCGCGATAAGTGGGTTGAGCGACCGCGGATCGGCGTTTTCGCCGAACCGAAAGACGCCGGGCTGCGTCCACGAATGACTGCCGTTAGCCGACCCGGTGCTGACCTTGCTGCAGCCGCCGAGGCCAACCAGTGCGGCGATGCCGAGCAGTACGAACGAACGCGATGCAATTCCTAAGCGCATCTTCAAGTAAGATCCCCTCCATTGTCGTCGACCATCGTTTGCGGGTCGATTCCTTCGGCCGCACAATACTCGCGGAACGCGCTCGGCGAGATCTCGGATGGTTTGATCTCACTGCGCCCGCCCCAGAAGACGTTGGTGTAGCCGATTGGAAAGGCCGCCTCCTCTAAATGGCGGTCGATCGCCGCTTTGTGCTCTAGCACGACGGCCTTGTCGAGACCGTGCGCGACTGCCATGATGTTCACATTGCGGAACTCCGGGCCGCCTTCGCGCCAATAGGCGTGGGTAATAATATGGTGCCGCCCCACTTCTTGACCGGCTTCGATCTCGCGGCCCGGCGGCAGCGCCCAGTGAAAGAGCGCGTTGTACCGCGTGACCCGCTCATTGTTGGCCGTCGCCTTCACGTGTTCGAGAAAGGTGGAGAAGCGTCCGATCACCTTACGCTCGTTGAGCGAACGCGCGACCTCGTAAAATAGCGGCAATTCCACGTTCGCTTCGGCCGCGCGGGAACGCCACAAATCCTGGACGATCTCCTCGGGCGAAAACTCACGCTTCAGCGCATTCAGGACGCGCCAATCCAACTCTGAGAGCTCGACGATGTTGGTGTTCATCACCTCGGCCGGAACGTCGGCACGGCTTCCGGGCTCGATTCCGCGCCGCCGCACATGTCCGACTCCGAGCGCGAAAAGCCGTTTGGCCGGCATCAATCGAAAGAGATCGGCGCCGATCCGGTGGCGCAGATGCTCGGCGTGTTTTTCGATCGAGTAGCCTTGCGGGGTTTTTAGCGTCGTCCATAAGCGATAGGCCGACCCCGGCGTCGCGGGATCGGCTGTTCGGATCACGACGTGTCCGGAGAACGGATCGTGTTTGTAGAGATACTCGAACGCTGCGTCGAGTTTTTCGGGCGCTACCTGCCACGCCACCAAAGCACCCTTGGCAAGGTTGGTAGCCATCAGGGTTTGGCGAACGCGACGGATCGTGCCGCCGCGCAGCATGGCGATGACGCGTTCGAGCACGCTCTCGAGCGGTACGCCCGACTGGCGTGCGACCTCGCCGAACGGATCGACTTGAAAACCGGCTAGGCGATCTTCCGAGATCGCGAGGATAGAGGCGTTAACCGGATCGCTGACGGTTGCCGGAACCACAGACTGGAGAGGCATGGGGCGCTATTCGGCGTTATTGCCCGGTATCGCTTTCACCCAGCGCCAGCAGATAGGTTTGCTCGGCTTGGCGCAGTCCGTATACTGCGTTCAGTTGATCGGTTTCAGCAGTCGTAAGTCCGACCTGCGCGTTCAATAAAAGGGGCAGAGTCGTCACGCCGGCCTTGTACTGCGCTTGGGTTGCCCGCAGCACCTCTTGGGCCTTGCTGAGTTCAGCTTGGGCCTGACCGACTGCCGATTGGGCCGAGACCAAACCCACCAAAGCTTGCTTAACGCTAAGCTGCACGCCAAGTTTTGCGATCTGCAATTGATCGTTTGATTTTTCGAGGTCGGCGGCCGCTTGCGCGGTTTGGAATGCGGTTAGACCGTGATCTAAAATCGGAAAGTTCAGGCTGACCCCAATTCCGTTGGATCCGCGAAAGTCGGTGCCGCTGGAGGTTGTGGAGCGGGTACTCAAATTCGCGTCACCGGTCAATACCGGAAACCGCCCGAGTTTGGCAGCCCGCAGGTTCGCTTGGGCCGCATCGACGGCGTTCTGAGCTGCTAGATAGTCGGGACGGAGCTCGAGCGCTCGAGCGACTGCGGCGGAGTACGTCAACAGCGTTGGCGTCAACAAACTTGCGGTTGCAATCGAAGGCGTATTGTCGACCGGACGCACCAGCGTATTCGCATCCAAACCGAGCGTATTGTCAAACGATGCATACGCCGATAATTCGGTGCCCTGAGCTTTGACCAGCGCTAGACGAGCTTGCGCGGTCGGCAACTGCGCGGTGGCCAGATCGACGCGCGACACTACCCCGGCCCGAAGCTGAGCGGTGACCAAATCTTCTTGGGTTTGGTTCTGTTTGACGACCTGTTCGGCAAGCAGCGTCGCATGCTCGGCCGCGAGTGCGTTGTAATAGGCATTCGCAACGTCGAACGACAACGTTTGAATTTGGCGCTGATACGTATCCGCTCCCGCAACGGCAG
>JBDTCU010000251.1:0-7799 GCA_039923415.1 Vulcanimicrobiaceae bacterium | reverse complement strand
ACGCCGGACCGGCCTTACGCACATCGGCCGGTGAGAGATTGACCAGCAGCCGGCCTGCGGGATAGGCGAAGCCCGAATTAAAAATTGCCGCGCGGACGCGCTCGCGGGCCTCGCTCAAAGCGCGGTCGGGAAGTCCGATGATTGCAAGGCTTGGCGTACCGGGCGAGCTGTCGGCTTCGACCCGAACCACGTAGCCCTCGATCCCTAACATCGCCGCGGAAAAGGCAAGTGAAAGCACGGCCTTCATCTGCGACGGCAACCACCCCCCGCTAGCGGTATGCGGGCCGGTCGGCCCAGATTCTCGTGACCTTCATCCGTATTGAGGTCCGGCGCTTAGGAGCATAATGGATCGGACGCTGAATGGAGGGCTCATGCAGCCGGACGTGACGATTTTGGTGGTTCCACGCGAGCAGTTCAGCAAGACGGCTCAGTCGCTGGAAAGCATTTATGCGCACACCAGTACCCCCTTTTCGCTGGTGTATATCGACGGAAACTCGCCCGCCAAGGTGCGACGGTATCTCGAACGACAGTCGAAAGCGCGCGGCTTTACGTTGGTTCGGCAAGACCGCTACCTCTCCGCGAATGAAGCGCGGAACATCGGACTGCCGTATTGCAGCGGGCAGTATATCGCCTTCATCGATAATGACGTTGAGGTAACACCGGGCTGGCTTGAGTCGCTGATGGAGTGCGCGCGAGAAACAAACGCTGCCGTGGTAGGACCGCTCTATTACCTAGGAGATCCGCGCGACCACGTCATCCACACGGCCGGCGCCGATCTGAGCATTGTCACGAGTGGCGAGAGGCGGAGTCTGCTTGAACATCATACATTCGTCAATCAAGATGCAAACGCAGTGCGTGATCAGTTGAAACGCAGGCCGATCGATCTCGTCGAGTTTCATTGCCTGCTCGCGAGGCGCGATGTCGTGGAAGAGGTCGGCCTGGATAAAAACCTTCTGTCCTTCCTCGATCACAACGATTTTTGCATGGCGGTAAAAAGTGCCGGTTACGCCATCTATACAGAACCGAAAGCGATCGTCAGTCACTTGAGTCCGCCGCCGATTAAGCTCGGTGATTTGCCATACTTTATTGTGCGATGGAGCGACACGTGGATGAACCCAAGCGTACGACATTTCGCGGCGAAACATCGCTTGATGCTGGATGACGACGGTTTGCGCGGTCACTATCGCTATCGCGATGCCCATCGGCTGCGCCTGGTCTCCCACCTGCGCGGCGCAGTAAAGCGCACCCTGGGATCGAGGGTCTGCGCTCTCTTGGACCGGGTCGCTAATCGTTACATCTGCGATCGCATTCTGGAACGGTTCGTCGCGCGGCGCACGGAGCGCGCGAGCTTGACCCCGGCGCCCTAAAACGGCGCACGGCCCGAAAGGCGGCGAAGTTATCCACAGGATACACAGGAAGCGGCCATCGCTCTGTGGAGAAGACTCTGGGAACGTTTTTTTGAGAGGAAACCAACTCGTGATGAACCTCCGCTTACCGGCGGCAGTTGCACTGTGCCTGCTGATAGCCGCTTGCTCCAGCTCCAAATCGACCGGCAACTCAGCCTCCGCGAGCAACGCCCCGACTGGTCCAGCGACCAAGACCATCGGCGTTTCGATTCAAAATCGTGAAGCGCAGTTTTATCAGAACATGGAAACCGGTATGAAAACCGAGGCTGCCAAATACGGCTACAATGTGGTGGTCGTCGATGCTAATCGCGACAGCGCGAAACAGCAAGCCCAGGTCGAAGACTTCATCTCCAAAAAAGTTGATGCTATCGTGCTTACGCCGTACGACTCGCAGGCCATCGGAGCGGCAATCGTCGAGGCGAACAACGCGAACATTCCGGTCTTCACCGCAGATATAGCTAGCACTGCAAAGCAGGGCGTGGTCGTCGCGCACATCGCCTCCGACAACGTGCTGGGCGGCGAACAAGCCGGAAAACTGATGTGCCAGGCGGTCAATAATGTCGGCACGATTGCGATCATCGACCAACCCGAGGTTACGAGCGTCCAAGATCGAGTCAAAGGGTTCCGCCAAGCAGTCAAAGCCAATTGCCCGAATGTCACGATTGTGGCCGATGTCGACGGTGGCGGTGCGCGCGATAAAGCCAATTCGGATATGGGCGACATTCTGCAATCGCACAAAGAGCTACGAGGAGTTTTTGGGGTGAACGACGATTCCGCACTCGGAGCGCTGGCCGCAATCAAAGCCGCCGGTCTTAAAAATATCGCGGTTGTGGGGTACGATGCGAGCCCCGAAGCGCGCGCGGCAATCGCCCGCGGCGAGATGTACGGAGATGCGGTTCAGTACCCCGAGAAGATCGGCGCGATGACGATCGATACCATCCATCAGGATTTCGTCGGGCAGAAAGTGCCGAAGCTGGTGCACGTCGGTGTCGGGACGTTCACCAAAGCCAACGCCTCGACGCAACCCTGAGCAGCCCGCCCTTGCTGGAGATGCGCGACATCGGGAAATCCTTTCCCGGTGTTCGCGCATTAGACGGCGTCACGCTGGAGCTCCATCCCGGCGAAGTGCTGGCCTTGGTCGGCGAAAACGGCGCGGGGAAATCGACGCTGATGAAGATCTTGGCCGGCGCACAGCCGGCCGATCATGGTCAGATTCTGGTCGACGGGAAATCGGTGCACATCGATGGGCCGCGCGCCGCCGAACGGCTCGGCATCGGAATGATCTATCAAGAGTTTACTTTAGTACCGACGTTGGGCGCGATCGAGAATATCGTCCTCGGAGACGAGCCGCAATCCGGAATATTCCTCGACGCGAAGAAATCGGCCCAGCGGGCCTCGGGCGCACTCGCGGAATTGGGCATTGCGATTCCAATCGGCGTGGAAGTCTCTCGCTTGTCGGTCGCGCAGCAGCAGATGATCGAGATCGCCAAAGCGCTCTCCAAACACGCCCGTATCATCGTGATGGACGAGCCCAGCGCCGCGCTCACCGAGCGCGAGATCGACAAGCTGTTCGCGATCATTACAAAACTCAAAGCCGGCGGTGCCGGCATCATTTACATTTCGCACAGGCTCGAAGAATTGCCCCGAATTGCCGACCGGATAACGGTGTTGCGCGATGGTAAAGCGATCGAGACCCGCAAGCAGACTGATTTTCCGCCGGCGGAAGTCATTCAGGCGATGGTCGGGCGCGCGCTCGAATCGCACTTTCCGGAATTGCCGCCAATCCCGAACGACATCGCAGTGGTTTTGAGCGTACGCAACCTGCAGCGCCCGCCGCGTGTTAACGGCGTTTCATTCGATGTCCGGGCCGGCGAGATCGTTGGCTTGGCGGGATTAGTCGGGGCCGGGCGAACCGAACTGTGCCGCGCTATTGCGGGCGCCGACATTCCCCAGTCAGGCGAGATTCTCATTGACGGCAAACCGGTTCGGATTCACTCGCCCGCCGACGCGATTTCACACGGGATCGCCTTCATCACCGAAGATCGCAAGTCCCAAGGGCTCGTTCTCGGCATGAGCGTCCGCGAAAATATCACCCTCGCACATCTGGCTCAATTCGTAAATCGCGAGCATTTGCTGGATGGCTCCAAAGAACTTGAAATATCCAATCACTATATCGCCGAACTGCGCATTCGCACACCCAGCGCCGACCAGATCGTGCGTAACCTTTCCGGCGGAAACCAGCAGAAGGTCGTCTTAGCGAAGTGGCTGCTCGGTCATGCTCGCGTCTTCCTGTTTGATGAACCGACGCGCGGAATCGATGTCGGTTCCAAGGCCGAAATTTATTCGCTTATGCTCAATCTCACCAAGAATGGAGCCGCAATCGTCATGGTCAGCAGTGAGTTAACGGAAGTCCTGGGGATGTCGCATCGCATTTTAGTGGTGCGTGACGGCTCTATTGCGGCCGAGTTCGATCGCGCGCAGGCAACTCCCGAGCGGGTTATCGCGGCTGCCACCGGTGCGGCGGTCTAATGTCTGAGGGCGAAGTAAAAGCGGCGCTGACTGAGGCGGCCCTGGCGGAGCGCGCTAAGCAAACTCGCTCGTATTGGCTGCGGGTCGGCGGTGCGGTCGTTGGGCTGATCATCGTGATGATCGTCGTGAACATTGCCTCGCACGGCACATTCTTGGAACCGGGGAACTTGATCCGGGTACTCCGCCAGATTACTTATAACGCCGTTTTAGGCTTCGGCCAGACGTTCGTGATTATCACCGCCGGGATCGATCTCTCGGTTGGGTCGCTGATATCGCTGACCGGCGTGGTAATGGCAATCGTTGCCAATGCGACCCATCTGACCGGCTTTCCGCTGATTGCAGTCACGCTGGCGGCGGGTCTGGCCGTCGGCGCGCTGGCGGGCTATATCAATGCTCTGCCGGTTGTTAAACTGAATCTGCCGCCTTTTATTACGACCCTCGCGATGATGCTCATGGCCCAGGGCCTTTCATTCAAAATCTCTCACGGCCGCCCGATTCCGCTCAACTCGGACGCATTTCAAAATATCGGTTTTGGGTCTTTCCTGGGTTCGATCACCGATAAGCTGCATCTGCCGGGCATCCCGATTCCGGTTATCTGGATGATCGTGATCGCGGTGATCTGTTCGGTCTTACTAATGCGCACGCGCTTCGGGCGCTACGTCTTCGCAATCGGCGGTAACGAAGAAGCCGCGCGTTTAGCCGGTGTCAATGTGCACCGCATCAAGACGCTGGTCTATGTGATCAGCGGAATGGCTGCGGCGGTTGCCGGCTTCTTACTGATGGCGAATTTCTCATCGGGCTCGCCGCAGACCGGCACAGGTGATGAACTCTTGCAATCGATCGCCGCCGTCGTCGTCGGCGGAACCAGCCTAATGGGCGGACGGGGGACGATTATCGGCACGTTCTTCGGCGCACTATTAATCGGCGTACTCAACAACGTGATGAATTTACTGAACATCGAATCCTACACCCAGAACATCGTCCTGGGTGGGGTCATCGTCATCGCCGTCGTGCTGGACGAACTGCGCCGCCGCTATATCGTTAAGGCTTAATACTCTAAAACGGGAAGTCGTTTTGGGTTAGGCCAACGTTGGTTTTGAGGTCGGTCCACGATTCATCGGTGAGCACGTTATCGCCGGCGTAGCGGATTTGGCGGAGCGGCATATGGGTGGACTTTGAGAGATACATGATCATACGGGTCGCGCCGCCGGCCTCACTCGGGGCAGCCGGACGCAGATCGATTTCGCTAGTCGCTTGGCCGTCGATCGTGGGGCCGCCCTTTTCGGTCAGGGCGCCGCCTATTTGGGTGTACTGCGCGACCAAATTCTGGAAGAGTCCATCTGGAATAGTGTAACCGCGAAGTGAGACAGCGCGATGGTCGTGCAGATCGACCTTAAGATGAAAGTGCGAGAGGAAGCCGCCTTGGTGGCCGCTGACTTGATTGCCGCCGTTCCACACGCCGCCGCCGCCGCTGCCGTCACCGCTTACGATCAGAGTCTTGGCCTCATGCGGCTTTCTGAACCAGTAGCTGTATACGCGATCTTGCGTTTGATTGCCGAGTACTTCGTGGGCGTGAAGCATCACGGTGTAGTCGTTGATCTTCGCAAATGCGGAATCGAACGCGCCGATCGCCGCGGGCGCCGCGGCGGCAGGGAGCGCGCAGAACAGCGCGATCAAACCGGATAAGAGGACGGAAACAGAAAGGCGTTTTGAAGGCATAGTATCTCCGTTGGCAGCTAGTGGCGGTTAAACGTTCGCAGGCGCGCCCGGAGTTCCGCCCGCCTCGCTAGGATCGACCAGCAGCGTGCCGTGCTCGCCTTCCACACCGATTAGGACGTCGCATTTGGCGTTAGCCGCGATCGTTTCGACTGCGCGACCCAGCGGCGCACCCGTATACTTGCCCTCACGATACGATCCGAGCACCAGCAGATGAGCTTGCTCACGCTTTGCTAGATCCAAGACAGCCTGGCTTGTAGTGCGCGCGTGAATGATCTGGGTTTGGCAGTTCACACCGAATTTCTGCGCGATCGCCTCGGCGGCGGCCAGCTGTTCGATGCCGACCCGATCCTCTATCGGCATCTCCGCGCTCGGCGGAAGCGTAAACGGAACTTCAATTACGTAGGCAGCCTTAAGATCGGCTTTCTGACCGCGAGCGACACGAGCCGCCAGCGCCATCATGTGACCGGAATTAATCTCGGGTGCGAAGACCACGATAATGCTGCCGACCATCCGTGAGAGTTCATCTTGTGCCGCAACGGCGATTTCGTCCACCCGAGACTTGGGTGGATGGAGCATCCAGTACATCGTCGCGATAACGCAGACCACGATTAGCAGTGCAACGATCGTACCCGTCACGGTCATGTGAAAGGGGCTCATAACATCCCACGCATCTGCATGAATGTGCGAATTCGCACCACGCCTAAGCCGATCAGCGCAGTCCCAAGAACCAAACCGGGAAGGATGCTAAACGAAACTCCGAAGGCTAGAATCCGGACGATAAGGATCACCCCGATAACCACGAACGCTAAGCTCATCAGCAGCTTGAAGTATCCGTAATACGGGCTCTCGACCATCCGCTTCATGCCGCCGGACCGGCTTTCAGACGCTCGTCGCGAGCTTTGAGTTTCGCGATGTATTCATCCATCGATTCCAATTCGCCGGCGTCGCGCAGAATCTCAATCTGAGCCTTCTCAAACTCATGATTCTGCGAACGGAAAACCGGCAGCTTCTTGTTGTAGCGATAGATGAGGTAAAAAATAAACCCTGCGATCAACCACGAGGGGCCGACGACGCGTCCGATGATGTGAGTCTTCAACGTAAAAATCAAGATCGAGAAGATGCCGATGAAACCGACGATTCCGAGGATTGGAAACTCGACGCGCTGGCCGCGATACATGAACGGAATGTTGAGCGGGATTTTGAACTTCCGAGGGGTCATCGGATCGTGCAGTCGCAACCAGATAAGGGCAATAAACACAAACGTATAACTGACCGCGGCGCCAAAGGCGTAGAGGTCGCCCAGGAACGTGACCCCATCTTCTCCCGAGAAATGCTTCAGATAGAACGCCGACCCGGTTTGCGAGAGGCTCGGAATCGCGGCGAAGATCATTACCACGATGGCGAGACCGGTGAATGTAAAGATCGAGACGGCCGGTGTCCGAAACACCCGGTGAACGTGCTGAAAGAGCGATGGCAAGAGTTGATTTTGCGACATCGCATAAGCGATTCTAGAACTGCCGTACACCCCAGAATTGCTTGAAACCAACACCAGAATCGAGCCGAGGATCGGCACGTAAAAATACGCCAGGGCGCCGAAGTACGGCACGTTTGCCGAGAGCAGTGCAATTGCGCGGCCGGTATTGTCGCCGGTTCCCAGGTAGTGCCAAAATTGTTGAGCATGGCCCTGGGCGTCCAGCGGAATCGGATGCCACGGCACCATGCCGAGTGCCAAGTTTGAGTAGGCCAGCGCGTAAATCAAGATGGTAAGGATAAGCGCGATTGAGGTGCGCGGCATGACTGAAGCGGGCCGTTGGGTTTCCTGCGCCGCCTGCGAGATCGATTCGAGCCCGACGAACGAGACGATCGCAAGCGAGATGCCCTCAAGCAGATGGTTGGTTGACGGCCACGCGACCTGCATCGTGTGGATCAGAAGCTCCGGACGAAAGGCAAACAGAAAGCCGAAGAATAAGATCGAGGTTTCGCTGACGATATCGAGGGCCGCCACCACTTCGTTAAAAGCGCTGCTCTCGCGCACTCCGATGACGTTGAGGATTCCGAGACCCGCGATAATGCCGAATACCAGCACGAGATGTGACCACGGATGCGCGCTGGTCGCGAGCGGTGGAACCAGGACGCTGATGTAAT
>JBDTCU010000250.1:0-15365 GCA_039923415.1 Vulcanimicrobiaceae bacterium | reverse complement strand
AAGGAATAACCCTCGTACGTTCGAGTGAGGGCTCTAAATATGCGGGCGATTCTTTCATTGCTGCTCGCCGTTAGTATTGCGGCCGCGTGTTTGGGCGCAGACGCTCTCGACACGCCGGTTGTCGGGTTGACGCCGACAACCGCATCGCTGGCGCAGGTACTTGCGGCGTACAAGGCCGCCGCGGCAGCCGGCAGAGCGGTCGCATCTCATGAAAAGTGGCGCATCTCAAGCGGCGGATTGACCGGCACCGCAGACGATCTCTATGACGGTCGGAATTATCTCGAGACGACTCAACTTGGCCCGTTCCTAACCCGAGAAGGCCGTATCGGTACGCAAGCCTGGAAGCAAAACGACAACGGGTACACGGTCTTGATGCACGGCGCCCATAAGATGGACGAAATCTCTCGTACCGCACTAGCCGACAGCGTCGATGGCAAATCGAGCAATTTTGTAAAACTGCTCGGCGAGGTGACCGCGCCCGTTCCCGCATACGTCGTCGAGGTTGCCCCGCCGGAGGGCCGCCGCAAATGGCTGTATTTTGATAAGTCCAGCGGTGCATTGGTGCGTTCCGCCCAACTCGTCGAGGGTCGGCATTACGTCACAACCTACGATGATTTTCGAACGACCGGCGGAGTCCGGCGCGCTTGGCATCTCCACGATACGGATGGCCGCTCTTCAAACGATTACGATGCCCAACTACTCGAATTCACGGTCGGTAGGCCTTCCGACTCCAAACTTTTGGCGATCCCAACCGACCGTCGCGTGGTTGTCAACTTTCCGGCCGGAAAGTCGACCGCTGCGATTCCGGTAAGCATGATTGACGGCATCGTTATAGTGCGCGTCAATATAAACGGCCGTGGGCTCGATTTCCAGCTCGACTCCGGGTCGGACGGCATCGTACTAGATTCCAACGTAACACAGCAGCTCGGGTTAGCCACCTACGGCACCGTCACGAGTTCGGTTGCCGGAACCTTCACCGAGCACCGGGCAATCGTTCCAACGATGAAAATCGGCGATTTGACTATCCACGATATCGCCGTGAGCAGTCTGCCGTTCGATTATCAGCCCGAAGATCAGGTCAAAATCGTCGGGTTGCTCGGCTTCGATTTCATCGCCGATGAAGTGCTGCACATCGATTATGTCCATCAGAGTGTCGCAGCAATCGATTCCAGTGTTTTCAAACCGCCGGCCGACGCGATCGCCGTTCCTATCGATCTTGACGATCAGATTCCATTTCTGTATGGCGCTGTCGGAGATGCCGACAGCCCAAGATTTGTGCTGGACACAGGCGCCGCCGCCACAACACTCTTTTCGACGTTCGCGAACGCGCATCCGGCCGACGTGCGCGACCTAGGCGAAGGGAAAGATCTGCGCTTACAGTTTGGCTTCGTGAACACAATGGGCGGGGTCGGCGGGGACTTTCGCTTTGAACCGGCCGAAGTTAAGAACCTGACTGTCGGCCCGATGAAGTTCGGAAAGTGGCTGCTCGATATCAGCCAAGCGCCGCCATCTTTCGAAGGCGACGATTTAGCCGGGTTAATCGGTCAGGATTTCCTGGTCTACTTCGACGTCTATCTCGATTATGCCGACTCACTCATCTATCTGGTTCCTAACGATACGTTTAAGAAGACATTTAAATCGGCAAACTGACGAGCCGCACGCTCGAGCTTGACACACGGCGGCACCCGTGATAGAGTGGCCGAAATGTTCTTGATGATGATGCAGATGTGTCCCATGGCTTGCGAGTACACTCGCACGGCGCGGATAGCTATTGCATAAACGCTAGAACAGCTGACTATGCAAGAGCCCCCGCCGAATGCGGGGGCTCTTTTTTACGCTTTCCCATCTTACTAGGAGGCGAATATCTTGCGAACGACCGTTTCTATCGGTCTCCTCGGCTGTGGCACCGTCGGTGGCGGAGTGGCCGAACTTCTTTTGCGCGAGCGCGCGCAGATTGAGTCGCGTTGCGGCATCGACTACCAGATCGCCGGAATTGTCGTGCGTTCGGCGGCCAAAGAGCGCCCGACCAGTATCCCACAACGTCTGTTCACTCGCGACGCGGCCGCGCTGATCGACGATCCCAATGTTGATCTGATCGTGGAGTGCATCGGCGGCGTCGATGACGCCCGCGAATACGTCGAGCGCGCCCTGGAGCGCGGCAAGCACGTCGTAACTGCGAATAAAGAACTCATCGCAACCGACGGCCCGCGGTTATCTGCGCTGGCAGCGAGCAGCCGGGTCAGCCTGCAATTCGAGGCGGCCGTCTGCAGTGCGATCCCGATCGTGCGCACCCTCGAAGAATCGCTGGCCGGCGAAGACGTGCTCGACGTTGCCGGTGTGCTCAACGGCACGTCCAACTTTATCCTAACCGCGATGCACGAAGGGCAGTCGTACGACGATGCGCTTGTCGACGCCCAGCGCCGAGGATTCGCCGAAGCCGACCCACGCGACGATGTCGATGGCGTAGATGCCGCTCACAAGCTCGCTATTCTCTGTCAGCTTGCCTTTCATACCGCCATCACGTCTCCGCGAATTGCCCGCACCGGCATAACGAAGATTACGCCGGATGCGATCGCGCTCGCATCGCGGCAAGGCTACGCAATTAAGCTGCTCGGATTCGCGCGCAATAGCGCAATCGGCTGCAGCGCCGAGGTTGCGCCGGTATTCGTTCCGCTGGATCATCCGTTTGCACGAACCCGTGGCGCGGAGAACTGCGTACGAGTCGTCGGGCGAGCCGTCGGCCCGCTGACGTTTTCAGGACTGGGCGCCGGTCGATACCCTGGCGCGTCGGCGATCGTCGGCGATGTCGTCGCAGCGTTGCGTTCGATCGGCACGCGGCGCCGCACTCGCTCTTCGCTGGCGCCAGCCCTTGCAGTTGCACCGGCCTTCAACCCATTCCAACATATTCAAGTTTCCGCCGTCCGGTATCCGGTCTGGCGGGATGTCCTCGATCTTCCTCATCTTACAAAGGAGAGAACCCATGACGACTATCCTCGAACCTCAAGCCCCATTGCACTTTGATTCGGTCGCGATTCACAGCGGTCATAGCGGCGATCCGACCACTAAATCGCGTGCTGTTCCAATCTATCAGACCACCTCATACACGTTCGATAATGCCGATCAGGCCGAACGGTTATTCGCCTTGCAGGAGTTCGGCAATATCTACACTCGGATCAACAATCCGACCACCGACGTCCTCGAACAGCGGTTAGCCGCTCTCGAAGGCGGAGTCGGCGCACTGGCGCTTGCGAGTGGACAAGCGGCCAACGTATTTGCGGTGCTGAATATCGCGCGAGCTGGAGATCATATCGTGAGTTCGGCTTCGCTCTACGGCGGCACGTATAATGCGTTCGCGCATACCTTACCGAAGTTCGGTATCGAGGTGAGCCTGGTTGATTTCAGCGCACCCGCCAATATCGTTGCCGCAATCCGTTCGAACACCAAAGCGATCTTCGCCGAAACAATCGGAAATCCAAAACTCGATATTCTTGAGTTCGAAACCGTTTCGGCAATCGCAAGGGAGCACGGCATTCCGCTCATCGTGGATAACACCCTGGCAACGCCGTATCTGATTCGACCGATCGAACACGGCGCCAATATCGTGGTTCATTCTGCGACCAAATTCATCGGCGGTCACGGGACCGCAATCGGCGGCGCGATCGTCGACGGCGGTACCTTCGATTGGGCGGCTAGCGGTAAGTTTTCCGGGTTTACGGAGCCGGATCGCTCGTACGGCGGCGTTCGGTACGCTTCCGTTTTCGGCAATCTCGCCTACATCGTCAAAGCTCGTGTGCAGCTGCTGCGCGATCTCGGTGCCGCGATCTCGCCGTTCAACGCCTGGCTGCTGCTGCAGGGACTGGAAACACTCGCTCTGCGAGTCGAACGTCACTCCCGTAACGCGCAGGCGACCGCTGAATTTCTGGATACGCACCCAGCAGTTGCATCGGTCACGTATCCGGGACTTACCGGCAACGCGCAGCACGAACGCGCCAAAAAGTACTTGCCGAAGGGTCAAGGCGCGGTTTTGACGTTTCGAGTTTACGGCGGGCAGAGTCAAGCTAAGAGCGTCATCGACAAGTTGAAGCTCTTCTCGCTGCTTGCCAACGTCGGCGACGCCAAGTCGCTGGTCATTCATCCGGCTACTACCACGCATGCGCAACTTTCGCCGCAAGAACGTTTGGCCAGCGGCGTCGACGAGTCGACCGTGCGGCTCTCGATCGGAATCGAAGATCCGCTCGATATCATCGCCGACCTCGCGCAGGCCTTAAGGAATGATTGAACGGACGCTCCAGATCGGGCGTTTGAAACTCTCCGAGGGCCGCGTGCTCAAAGGCGTCGAGCAGCGCGTCACCATCTACGGAGAACCGAACGCGCAGCGCTCCAACATCGTGCTCGTACCGCATGCGCTCACCGGCAGCGGCCGGGTCGTCGAGTGGTGGAGCGGATTGCTCGGCAGAGAGCGGCTCATCGATCCGCAGCACTGGTGCATCGTCGGAATTAACGCGCTTGGCGGATGTTACGGCTCAACCGGACCGGCATCGCTTGCGCCCGACGGTGCGCCGTACGGCGATCGCTTTCCGACAATCACCGTCCAAGATATGGTGTCCGCACAGGCGCGGGCGCTCGAACAATTGGGGTTCGAGCAGCTCGCGCTGGTCATCGGCGGCTCGCTCGGGGGCATGCAGGCACTGCAGTGGGCGCTCGATTTCCCTAAGAGGGTCGCGCGCGCGGTCGTCGTCGGCGCCTCCGATCGACTCTCGGCGATGGGAATCGCGCTGAACACGATTCAACGCGAGTGCATTGCGCTGGACCCGGTCGATGGACTTGGAACCGCGCGCAAGCTGGCGATCCTTACGTACAAGAGCGACGCATTACTGCGCGAGCGGCACGGACGCAAGCCCGACCGCAGCGGTCATGAACGCTTCGATATCGAGGGGTATCTGGCGCATCAGGCCGGTCGCTTCGAGCGACGGATGGACCCGATAAGTTACCTGCGTCTTAGTCGCGCAATGGATCTATTCGACCCGCGCGACCAAGCGATTATCGATCGTTCGCCCGAGCTAACCTTCGTTGGAATCTCCTCGGACTGGCTCTTCTTACCGCACGATGTGCGCGCGGCCGCCGAGCGGTTTGCCGAGTTGGGTTTCCTCACACAGTACCTAGAGCTCGACTCCGGCCACGGGCACGACGCATTTCTAGCAGAGCCGCAAGCACTTGCGCTGTTGCTGGAAAATCTGGCGGCACCGCGCTAGACGGCCTTAATTCGCACTTTGTTCGTGTTCATTACTCTCTCAAGGGACCTTGCAGTGTCTTCGTAGCACTCGCATGACGCTGCTTCGAGCTTTTCTCGGTCCAGAATCTTGACGTGACCTCGATGATAACGGATGAGACCGGCTTCCTGCAGCGCGCCGGCGGCGACCGTGACAGCCGGGCGACTCGTGCCAAGCATTATCGCCAGAAATTCCTGAGTTAAGTAAAAATCGCTACGCCCAACTCGATCCTCGGTTGAGAGCAGCCAGCGCGCACAGCGTTCGTTGAGCACATGAAGCCGATTACATGCAATCGACTGCGCCATGGAATTGAACAATGATTCCGTATAGGCAAAAATCATCCGTTGAAAACCCTTGGCTTTTTCGAAGTGCTTTAAAAAGGCCTCGGCCGTCATGCACTTGGCATCGCCTGCGACCTGACAGATCATCTCTCGCTCGGGTCGATCCGCAAGAAAGACGAGCTGCGATCCCGACAAGCCTTCATGGCCGATCGAACTGATTTCGACGGCATCGCCATTTTGCATGATCGCTAAAACCGACAGGACGCAATTTATTGGGAAATACACGCGATCGATGCGCTCGTTGGGAATGTACAGTGTGTCGTGAGCTTTTACAGTAACGCGGTCGAGGTCGCGCCGAATGGCCGCTAATTCTAGTTCCGGCAGAGAATCAAGGATTCTATTCCCGAGAGCATCGTTCGGCATCAGGTCCTTTACAAGTTCGACTATCGTCGAGCAAGCAAGGGCCATAACCAAAATAGCGGCACCCTGCCAAATAGCCTAGCGAGTGTACCACAGCTGGAGGTCTTCGTCTGTATAAAATACACCGTCCCGGAGCTTACCGACTAAGCGGCCTTCATTGGACTACGATAGCACCTTAAAGATCGACCTTGCGGTTGTTTGCCGCGGGTTTGGTCGGCAAGCGTGCATTGAGGCGGGACTATAGTGAACGATTCGCCCGACATTACTTTTATCAACCTTTTCGGTGAATACGATCTGGCGCGCGCGGTTGAGCTCGAGCGGCAGCTCGCTGAAGCTCGGGACTCCGATATTGCGTTCATCGATTTAACCAATGTAACCTATATCGATTCGAGCTCGATCGCTTCTCTGGTGCGGTTGAGAAAACATATGCAGGAAAACGGACGGTCTGCGGTTATCCGTCTCATCGCACCGCAAGAAAACGTTTTAAAAGTGCTGCGAATCACCGGGCTCGAGCAAATTTTCGAAGTGCATGAGCACGATGACGAAGCGAGCAGATTGGCCGCCGAACGTCGTTAGCGCTCAAATATCCAGCGCATGATGCCGCCGACCAAAACACGGTGCTCGATTGGATGAAGATGCTGCATAACCGCAGCCTCGGTGTCTTTCGGCGCAATCGAAAGCGGTTTGCGCATCAGTACCGGGCCGCGGTCGGTATCCGGGCTCACTAAATGCACCGTTGCGCCAACCCAACGACTTCCGGCGCTCAAAGCGTCGCGAACGGCGTGTGCTCCGCGGAAAGCGGGGATCTCGCGGCCGTCCGGCAAGCCCACACGCTCGCGGCTCTGATCCAGCGGCAAAAAAGCCGGATGGATGTTTATTACACTCGGAAAGCGCTCCAAAAACGGCGTTGCGAGCAAGTGCATCCAGCCGAGCAGCAGTACCAGCTCCGGCTCACTCTTCTCAACAGCCGTTAACAAACGCTCGTCATACGCCGCTCGGGTTTCTTTCTCGCGAACCCACCCAATTGTTGCGACCTGCGCGACGCCGGCCATCTCAGCCCGCTCCAATGCATACGCCTGGGAATTGTTACTCAACAGGGCGCTCAGGTGCAGCGGCAATCGCCCATCCTTAACCGCGTCGACGACGGCCTGAAAGTTACTGCCGTTTCCCGATGCTAGGACAGTCGTTCGGTATTTGTGCGCGTGCCAAACGGCACGATCGAATCGTTCGATCACATGCGCGCCCGTATGCTTGATATAGTAGGCGATAAGTCCGGGATCGTTTACACAAGGAATCAGAGCGAACGCAGAGCCCTGTTCGAGAAGCGCCGCTAGTGCGGCAATCAGGAGATTTGGTCCGATTGCCGAGCCGCGAAACGCCTTCGCTACGCCGAATGGCCCGAATATTCCGGTGTCTTTTCGATGACCGTACCCGCGCAGCCAAGAAAAGCGCAGATCCTGCGCGCCGAAACTCACGAAACCGGCGAGCTCGTCGCGATGCCGCGCCACGAAGTTGCTCGCGGCAAACGCCTCAGAGGACCAGCTGCCCCCGAATTCATCGTCGATCCAGGCCAGCACCCGATCGCTCGCGCTGCCGCTTCGCTCGATCGTGAATCCGCCGCGCTCGATCTCTTTCAGCGCGGCCGAAAGTGCCGGAGGGGCGAATCGCGCGTCGCGCAAGTCGACCAACAGGTTGCAGAGATCGTGATGCTGACTCACGTTAGCTCGACCGCTCAGCGCGCGGGGTGAACCATTACGGCCGGCTCTCCGGCGCGGCGTTCTTCGATCCAACCAACGACGCGTGCCCCCGCTGCCGCGCCTACAGCTCTCTGTGCATCGGCGAGCGGCACGATCATCGTCCAGCCGATCCCCATATTCAAGGTGCGATAGCGCTCTTCGTGGGCTAAGTTACCGCGCTTGCACAGTTCGGCGAAGAGCGGCGGAATCGGCCAACGGGATTGTTCGAAGACCGCCTTTGCGTCCTCCGGCAGCGTGCGCGGAACATTTTCCAACAAGCCGCCTCCGGTGATGTGCGCCATCGATTTCACTCTTGCAACTTTTTGAATCGCGCGAACGGCGGTGTAGTACGACGGATGCTCGGCCAACAGCGCATCGCCATACGTTCGACCGTCGAACGCGTCGTGCCACTCCGAACTTGGAATCAATGCGCGTGCGAGCGTGTACCCGTTGGTGTGCAACCCAACCGAAGGCAGCCCGACGATCGCATCGCCGGGAGCAACGTCGGCTTGCTTGGGAACCGCATCGAGGTCGACGATCCCCACGATCGTACCGGCTAAATCGAAATGGCCCGGGGCATACAAACCCGGCATCTCCGCGGTTTCGCCGCCCAGCAGCGCGCAGGTGTTCTGCTCGCATGCGGTATGCACTCCTGAGACGATCGCTGCGGCGACCTCGGGATCGAGCTTCCCGACCGCAAGATAATCCAGAAAGAACAATGGGGTAGCATTGACCACCAAAATGTCGTTAACGCAGTGGTTCACCAGATCGGCGCCGACGCCGGTGTAACGTTCCATCTCCGCCGCTATTAAAATCTTGGTGCCGACCCCATCGGTCGAAGCGACCAGCGCCCGGCCGTCCTGGCCCGGAAGCTTGAACAGGCCGCCGAAGCCGCCCAGCGCGTCGAGCTGATCGGGGTGCCGCCAGCCGGAGGTCACCTCCTTATACCGCGCCACGGCTTGATTGCCGGCCGCAATATCGACGCCGGCCTCCGCATAAGCGTCCCGCTTCAAGGGTTCACCATAACCGCACGCAAATCACTCTCTTCACCATTTTGGGCTTCATTCACCATCCGAAAGGTTCACCATGCAAGTTCGTATCGCAAAGGATGCGCCGACATCTTTGCGCGTGGGAGCGCTCGTCGTTCCCGTTTTCTCCGACGGTTCGCTCGACGGAGTCGCCAAATCCATCGACACCGCGCTGAGTGGCGCAATCGCCGACATTTTTCCGAGCGCAGAACACAAGGGGAAGCCCTACGAATTGACGATGGTTCACGCCAAAGACCTCTCTGTGCGACGCGTTCTTCTCGTCGGCTTGGGAGAGAGCAATACATTTGAGCCATTCATGCTGGCACGATACGCCGGTGCCGCAGTCCGCTACCTCGGTCGCCGCGGCATCAGCGAGATCGCCTTCGCGCTTCCCGCGCAGGCCAAAGGCAACGAAGCGCTCAGCGCGGCCTTCATCATCGAAGGCGCGATTACCGGCGCTTTCGATACCAACACCTACCACAGCGAACCCGAAAAAGTCATCCGCATCGACTCGATCTCAATTTTGGCAGGCGACTTGGATGCATCCGCACTAGAAGCGGGCGCCCAACGCGGACGGATTCTCGGAGACGCGATTAATTTTACGCGCCGAATGGCGCTCACCCCCGCCAACCACATGACCCCGACCCACATGGCCGAGAAAGCTCAAGAGGTTGCCGCGCAAACCGGCATCGAGTTGGATGTGTTGGATGAAGACCGCGCGCTCAAAGAAGGCATGGGATCGTTCCTGTCGGTCGCTCAAGGTAGCGCCCAGCCGCCCAAGTTTATCGTGATGACGTATAGAGGCGATCCTTCCAGCAAAGAGATCCTGGCGCTGGTCGGCAAAGGCATCACCTTCGACACCGGCGGAATCTCGATCAAACCGGCCGATCGGATGGAAGAGATGAAATACGATATGTCGGGAGGCGCCGGCGTGATCGGCGCGATGTTGGCGATCGGAACCCTCAAACCGAAACTCAACGTCATTGGGATCGTTCCGGCAACCGAAAACATGCCCGGCGGAAAAGCCACCAAACCGGGCGACATCGTCAAGGCCATGAACGGCAAGACGATCGAAGTGATTAACACCGACGCCGAGGGCCGGCTGGTTTTGGCGGATGGGCTTTGCTACGCGAACAAACTCGGCGCCACCAAGATCGTCGATGCCGCAACCCTCACCGGCGCGGTCGTGGTCGCGCTCGGACATGCGGCCAGCGCCGCCGTCAGTAACAACGAAGAGTTCCTTCAGCAATTCCTGCAAGCGGCCAAACCGACCGGCGAACGCTATTGGCAGATGCCGCTCTACGAAGACTACACGACCGCGATGAAAAGCGACATTGCCGATCTAAAGAACACCGGCGGACGCCCCGGCGGAACGTTGACCGCGTCGGCATTTCTAAAATCGTTTGTCGGCGAGACGCCCTGGATCCACTTAGATGTTGCCGGCACCGCCTACCTTGACACGGAGTCGGCCTGGCAAGCCAAAGGCCCGACCGGAACTCCAGTTCGCGCCTTCCTCGCACTGGTCGAACAGCTCGCCGGCACCCACGCGCATGCGAACGGCGCCAAAGTACCGGCGTAGCCTGCCTTGCTCATGGAAGACGTTCCCCAAAAGAAGCTGACCGCGCGCCGGCTTACCGCTAGCCGAATCTCTGCGCGCAAAGGGCACGCGCCTTTTCCGGTGATGACCGCCTACGACGCGCCCTTCGCGCGGTGCGTCGAGGAGGCCGGCATCGACATCGTGCTGGTCGGCGACAGCCTGGGGAATGTCGTCCTCGGGTACGACGAAACCACCCCGGTGACAATCGCCGATATGGTGCACCACGCCGCTGCGGTGGCGCGCGGCACGATCAAAGCTCACGTCATGGTTGATCTGCCGTTCGGCTCGTATCAAGCCAGCGATGAGGATGCCGTCCACAGTTCGATTCGGCTGGTTAAAGAAGGCCGTGCCAACTCGGTGAAACTCGAAGGCGGGGTCGATCAGGCCGATCGGATTCGCGCAATCGTGCGCGCCGGCATTCCGGTCGTCGGCCACATCGGTGTGCTGCCGCAGACGGCAAGCATGGGTGCCGGCTTCAAACCCAAAACAAATCGAGACGCCTTATTGGCCGACGCGAAAGCCGTCGAAGCGGCCGGCGCCTACGCGCTCGTCCTTGAAGCCGTCGATCACGCGATCGCTCGCGAAATTACCGCAAGCATCAGCATTCCAACCATCGGGATCGGTGCGGGGCCCGATTGCGATGCCCAGGTATTGGTGCTCTACGACGCCTTAGGTCTTTACGTCTCGCCTCCCAGTTTCGTCAAGAAATTCGCGACCCTCAGCGAAACCGCGGTCGCCGCGCTGCGCACCTACGCCGACGAAGTTCGCGCCAAACAATTCCCAGCCTAACTCTTTGAGCCTACCCCTAACACGAGTGATGCACCGAACGGAAGCACGCCGACCCCTGGTCGCGCGCGGGCTCATCACCGTTAGACACAGCAAGAACAACATCGGAAGATCTATAACATCTTCGAGGGGAAGACCCATTTTTCGGCGCTGGTAAGCGCCGCAGAGAACGGCGAGACTATCATCATTACGCGCAAGGGCAAGCCGGTGGCCCAAATTGTCCCTCTCACGCGGGCACCGAAACGGAGTGCGCGCGAAGCGCTCGATCGAATTCTCGCCAGAGACATTCGCATCGGAATCCCGGTGCGCGAATTAATTGACGAGGGTCGGCGCCGGTAATGGCCTTCGTTCTCGATGTTTCCGCCACGATGTCTTGGCTGCTAGGCGACGAGCGCGACGAACTTGCCATCGGGATCTCTGAAGCCGTTCTGGAGAAAGGCGCGACCGTTCCGCCACTGTGGCGGTGGGAGATTCGCAACGCGTTACTGGTTGCGCACCGGCGCGGCCGCATATCGAACGCACAAATCTCTGAGTTGCTGGAAGACCTTACGGGAATGCCGATTCGCATCGATCTCGCAAGCCTGGAAACTACCGACGAGGCCGAATTAGCCTTTGCAGAGCGCTACCAACTTAGCGTCTACGATGCGGCTTACCTCGAACTTGCCTGGAGGATGCGTCGGCACCTCATGACGCGCGATAAACAGCTCATCCCCGCTGCAAGAGACCTCAATCTATTTTGGGAACTCTAAACCGCAGCGACCGTTCGGGTTTGATGGGTGGCCGGGACGTTTGGATAGGTACCGGTTAAGCAGCCCAAACACATCTCTTCGCGCTTGCGGCCGGTGGCCGCAATGAGTCCGTCGAGGCTCAGGAAACCAAGCGTGTCGGCGCCGATCTTTTGCCGAATCTGTTCGACGGTGTAGTTGGCGGCGATCAGTTCATCGTAACTGGCCATGTCGACGCCCAAATAGCATGGATGTTTGATCGGCGGGGAGAGTATTCGGATATGCACTTCGAGCGCACCGGCGTCACGCAGCAGCTGCACGATCCGCGGGGTCGTGGTTCCGCGTACGATCGAGTCGTCGACCACCACAACGCGCTGTCCCCTCAAATTCTCGACGATAGGATTGAACTTGAGCTGCACGTTACGGCTGCGCATGGTTTGATCGGGACTGATGAAGGTGCGCCCGATATAGCGGTTCTTGATTAGTCCTTCGATGTATGGGAGCCCGCTCTGGGTCGCGTATCCTATTCCGCCTGGTATCGCCGAATCCGGAACGGCCATCACGACGTCGGCATCGATCGGATGCTCTTTGGCAAGTTCGCGGCCCATCGCTTGGCGTGCAACGTAGATTGTCTTCCCATTCAGAACCGAATCGGGCCGCGCAAAGTAGATATACTCGAACATGCAGAGCGCCGGTTCGGCTTGGACGTCGCAGCGAAATGACTCGAGGCCGGCGGCATTGATACGCACGATTTCGCCGGCCTCAAGCTCGCGAACGTAGGTAGCGCCAACCGTACTGAGCGCGCACGATTCGGATGCGACGATATACCCGCCGTCACCGTAGGTACCTAAGCAAAGCGGACGCACCCCCCACGGATCGCGGAAGGCGTAGAGTTCATCGCGGGTGCACAACACGATCGAATAGGCGCCTTTAGCTCGGTCCATGACGCCGCGAATCCGCTCGACCATCGAACCGTCGGCCTCGACGATCAGTTTTGCCATCACTTCAGAATCTGAGGTTGCTTGAAGAATCGTCGAAGGCGAGAGTTGCTCGCGCAACTCGTCGGTATTGGTCAGGTTGCCGTTGTGCGCAAATGCGAAGTCACCGATCTCGGTACTCTCAAGCAGGGGTTGTGCGTTGACCACGACCGACGAGCCGCTGGTTGAGTAGCGGGCGTGGCCGACCGCAATAAAGCCGCTTAATCGAGAGAGTATCTCTTCATCGAAGATCGCGCCGAGCAGCCCCATCTCTTTGTGCGAGCGGATCGTGCCGCCATCAGCGGCCGAGATGCCGGCCGATTCTTGACCGCGGTGTTGCAGCGCGTACAGGGCAAAGTAAGCGAGCCGCGCCGCGTCATGCCCGGGGGAGAAAACCCCGGTTATTCCGCACATCTACCGCGCCTCCAGCATTACTCAGCTATTCTAACAGAGATTTCGCTTCCCCGTTGCAGACTTAACGCGAATCAATCGCGGTTGCGGGAGCCGAAGAGCTGAAGCAGCGCGAGGAAGATGTTGATCGCGTCCAAGTAGATCGAGATCGAGAGCTGGACCGGGGTGAGACCGTCGCCTCCCGCGCGAATTCGGGCAAAATCGATCAGAACGTAGCCGGTGAAGATGATCAGGGTAATCCAAGAGTAGAGCGACGGATGAACCCAACGCGTAAAGATCGAGATGATTCCGATCACGATCAGGCCCATGAGCGCCATATTCAGAATCCCGGCAAAGCGCCGCAGATCCAGCCCGGTCGCATAGACGATTGCCGCCAGCGCAAACATGCCCAGGCCGGTCGTTGCCGCCGCCTCGGTAACCACGCTCGAACCAAGCGTTCGCACGTAGTTCCCGATCACCGGCGCGAGCCCGACCCCTTCAAGAAACGTGAAGACGTAAAATAGCATCAGCGAGACCGCCGGATTCTCTCGAACGCGGTTAATCACAAACAGCAGCACGAACCCTACGATCATCGCGATCAAGCCGATTCCGTAGCTGACCGTATTTTGGAAGAGTGCCGAGGCAAGCGCGGTGATGACTAAGCCGAGCCCGGTAATCCCTAAGACTTGACCAAGCAAGGATTGCACCGCAATCGCTTGACCGGCTATAGGCTGACGATATTGATATGCCATACGCTCCTCTATAACCGGATTCGACTTCAAATGTTGCAGCCTGCCCTTTGACTGCGGACCGCGCTCCCCTACTTCAAACCGGAAGCGATATCGGTGCGATAGGTCAGGTTGATATCGGCCCCAATTCGGGGCGCTAGCGTTTTTACTGCTGCATAGGCATTCTCGCGAGCGGCGCTTACATCGGCGCCGAGTGCCGTTACCGTCAGAACGCGGCCGCCGCCCGAGTTCACGTTCCCGTCCTCCAAACTGGAGGTGCCCCAAAACGCTTGGGCGTCCGGGCCTAGATCTAGATCGGGGTCGATGCCGCGAATCGGCGTGCTGCTGCGCGGGTAATCGCTGGTTGCGAGCACGACGCCGACACAGGTGTCTTGTGAAAAACTCGCGACGCTCAAATCGAGCGCCCCGTCGGCGGCGGATTTCAGGAGCAGCGCGAAATCGCCGCGTACTCTCGGCATCAGCACTTGGGTTTCGGGATCGCCGAAACGCGCGTTAAACTCGATTACCGCCGGACCGGACTCCGTCCACATCAGTCCGCAATACAATATTCCGATATACTGCTCTCCCTCGGCCAGTAAGCCGCGCAGTACCGGGGCGAGAATCTCTTCGCGGACTTGATCGTTCAGGTCGGCGGGGAAACCGACCGGCGGCGAGTATGCCCCCATCCCTCCGGTATTCGGCCCCGTGTCTCCATCGCCGGCGCGTTTGTAATCGCAGGCCGCCGCGATGGGATACATCGCGCGCCCATCCGCTAATGCAAAAACGCTGATCTCGCGGCCTTCAAGTTTGTGCTCGAGAAGTACATCGCTGCCGCCGCCCGGAATTTTGCCGCTGCCGTACCACTCGACCAGAACGGCTCGTGCAGCCGCGACGTCCGGCGCGACGATCACGCCTTTGCCCGACGCTAGGCCATCAGCTTTGATCACGCACGGGCCACTCCACTCATCTAAGGCTTTCTTCGCGCCGTCCAAAGAATGGACGACCATCGCCTTCGCAGTCGGAATCCCGTGCCGCTCCATAAACCGCTTCGAGAACACTTTACTGGATTCCAAGCGGCCGCCCGAGCGATTCGGACCGAAGGTCGCAATTCCGGCGTCACGCAGCCGATCGCCGACGCCCGCCGCAATAGCAACTTCGGGGCCAAGGACCACCAGATCGATGCGCTCTTCCTTGCACTTGTGAATGAGCGCTTTGCCGTGAGTTGGCGCGATCGGCCAATTCTCGCCGCGCGTCGCCGTACCCGCATTTCCGGGCGCAGCGAAAATCGCTTCGCACGACGGCGACTTGGACAATCGCCACGAGAGCGCATCTTCCCGAGCGCCTCCGCCAACCACCAGAATGCGCATCATTCCCATTCGACGGTTGAAGGTGGTTTCGACGTAATATCGTAGGCGACCCGATTCACG
>JBDTCU010000249.1:0-6968 GCA_039923415.1 Vulcanimicrobiaceae bacterium | reverse complement strand
TTGCTGGTGCTGGCACCCGAGGGTGCGGGTCATCGCTCAATCCTGTTTGTCCCCCCGCACAATCGCGGGCAGGCGGAGTTCTTCACCGACCGCGTCTACGGCGAACTCTGGGTTGGCCGCCACCGCGGCGTGGACGAAAGCCAACTATACTTCGGTGTCGATTCATGCCGACCGATCGCCGAGGCCGAATCGTATCTCGACGAAATCCGCGGCTCACGCGCCGATCTGAAAAACGTCATCGATGATGCAGACTTCGCAACCCACCTCTCCCAGATGCGGCTGATTAAAGATGATGTGGAGATTGCGGAACTGCGGAAATGCTGCGAGATAACCAAGCGCGCTTTCGAAGATGTGATCCGAATTCTGCCGACCGCGAAATCCGAACGTGAAGTTGAAGCCGCATTCTGGAGCCGCGCCCGGATCGAGGCCAATGACGTCGGCTATCTCACCATCGCCGCGTCCGGGCAGCACGCTTGCACGCTGCATTGGAATCACAATCACGGCAAGCTCGTAGAAGGCCAACTCTTATTGTTAGATGCCGGAGTCGAAGTCGAGTCCCTCTACACCGCCGATATCACGCGGACGCTGCCGATCGGCGGCAAGTTCTCGGTCGAGCAGCGCGCGATTTACACGCTGGTGTACGAAGCTCAACGAGCCGCTTTTGAAGCCGTCGCGCCCGGCAACGATTTTCTCGAACCGAATCGGCGCGCGATGAAAGTGCTCGCTCAGGGGCTGATCGATCTTGGGATTTTGAAGGTGGCGCTGGACGAAGCTCTCGATCCGAACGCGCAGTTCTATCGCCGTTACACCCTGCACAACGTCAGTCACATGCTGGGAATCGATGTCCACGATTGCTCCAAAGCACGGTCGGAGAATTACCGATATGGAACGCTGAAAGCCGGCATGGTGTTGACGGTCGAACCGGGGCTCTACTTCCAACACGACGACGCGACGGTTCCTGAAAACTACCGCGGCATCGGCGTGCGTCTCGAAGACGACGTCGTCGTCACCGCAGCCGGATACGAGAATCTTTCCGGCATATTCCCAGTGCGGGCCGACGACGTCGAAACCTGGATGCGTGACCTTACGCGCTAGGGACGCCCCGGTATACAAGAACCAGATTCTAGCAGTCGAGCCGACCGGCATCGAGTTCGTTCCGGAGCAGCAGCGCCACGGGCATGCCCGGCAACTCTTCAGCTTATGGTTTTCCGCCAACGCCGAGATTGCCACGTGGATGGTCGGGTTGTTCATCGTCGCGCTGTACGGCACGAGTCTGCGCGGCGCCGTATTCGGCATCATCATCGGCAACCTGTTGGGATTTGGATTGCTCGGCGTTCTTTCTACGTTCGGACCTCGCTACGGTGTGCCCCAGATGGTGGCTTCGCGGCTTGCCTTCGGCAGGTACGGAAACGCCCTGCCGGCCGCACTCAGTTTTTTGGCGGGCGTCGGCTGGTTCGCAATCAACACCGTCTTCGGTGCATACGCGCTGCAAACGATAACCGGACATCCATATATCCTGAGCTTGGCGTTAATGCTCAGTTTGCAAATTACCTTGGCGGTCTACGGCTACAACTTAATTCATGTTTTCGAGCGCGTCAGCGCCGTTCTGCTGGCGGCGGGATTCATCTTGCTCGGCATCATTACAGTACACCGAGCGCACTGGGGGGCGGCATTCAATCCGCACGCGCCGTTTGCCGGAGGAGGCGAACTCGGTGGAATTATTCTCGCTACTGCGCTTGGATTCTCGTATGCGACCGGCTGGGTACCATGTGCCTCGGACTACTCGCGTTATCTCCCGACTGCCACGAAAGCGGGTTCGATTTGGTGGTACGCTTTTTTGGGATGCATCATTCCGTGCATCTCGCTTGAGGTATTAGGCGCGGCGACCGTCACCGCCGTTCCGCATGTGGATCTCTCAAGCGCGAGCCCGACGCAAGCGATCTCGGTCCTGCTCGGTTCGGGAGTCGTTTCCAAGGTGGTCTTGCTTACCGTAGCACTTGGGACGCTGACCGCAAACTGCATGAACCTTTACTCGGGCGCGATGGCCGCCCTGGTCGTGAAGTTTCCTACCCAATCGCTTCGAGCGCCGAGTGTAGTAGCAGCAATTTTTGCTGCGCTCACGGCGCTGATGCTCGCACTCGCGCATGCGCCGGCGAGCGCTATCCTCGGCGTGGCAGCAGCAGTCGGAGTTGTCGTCGGAGTAGTAGCACGGCTGAAAATCGTGCGGTGGCGCGCCGCCGTGATGGTAGGAGTTTTAGGCGCGATCTTAGCCTCGGGCGGCGGTCATCCCGAGCAAACGGCCCAAGTCTATACAAACTTTCTGCTGTTGCTCTCCTATTGGGCATCGCCGTGGGCGGCGGTCGTGTTCGTCGATTGGCTCTATCGACGCAATCACCAGTTAGCCGACCCGTTCAGCCTGAGCCCGCGCATAAAAACCGGCACCTTGGCATGGATTCTCGGCCTGATCGGATCGGTTCCATTTTGGAATCAGGCTTGGTTTACCGGGCCATTCGCCGCCGCCTATCCGCAATTCGGAGATCTCTCCTATTATGTTGGTTTCATTATCGCGGCAGTTGCGATGGCGATCGCAGGGCATGAAACTCGCTCGGTCCAACAAAGTACACCGCCCTAACGTTTCGTTCCGAGGGGAGCCCATCTGTGTTAAAAGTCGAGCATGTTCGCAAGGACTTCGGCGGCGTTCGAGCGGTCAGCGATGTCAGCTTTGAGATACCGCGCGGTATTACATTTGGATTGCTCGGTCCCAACGGAGCCGGCAAAACCACCACGATGCGCATGATTCTCGGCATTTACACGCCCGATGCCGGTTCGGTCACCTGGGATGGGAAGCAGATCGACGGCAGCATGCGGCGGCGTTTCGGATATCTGCCCGAAGAACGCGGGCTTTACGGAAAGATGAAAGTTCGCGAGCAGATCGCATACTTCGGCCGGCTCCACGGCATGACCGAACCGACGATTACTCAGCGTACGGCGAGTTGGATCGAGCAGCTCGGCTTGCAAGAGTATGCGGAGCGGCCTTGCGGCGAACTCTCCAAAGGCAACCAACAGAAGGTGCAGGTCGCCTGCGCGGCCGTCCACGAACCCGAACTCTTGATTTTAGACGAACCGTTTTCCGGTCTGGATCCAATCAACGCCGAGATGCTGTTGAACGCGTTTAATGATTTGAAGAAACGTGGCACGACGCTCGTGCTCTCAAGCCACCAAATGTGGCAACTCGAAATCCTCTGCAGCCGGTTCTGTATTATCACCGCCGGTCAAAACCGCATCAGCGGCACGCTCGCGGAGCTGCGTTCTACTTGGCCTACTCGGCTCATCCGAGTCCAACCCAATACCCCGTCGGTGCGCGAGATACTCGAACACATTCCGGGTGCCCACCCAATCGCGACTGAGAACGGTTCGCTCGATTACCGGGTTCCGGCCGACGCGCACTACTCGGAGATTCTGCGCTCGCTGGTCGCGGCTGAAGCGATAACCCAATTCGATGCAGTCGAACCGTCGCTTCAAGATATCTACATTCGTGCGATCGAGGAGAGAGCATGAACGAATTTATCACGGTCTACTCGGCCGAGATCACGCGCCGCCTTAAATCACGCGCCTTCCGAATCGGTCTCATCATCGGCGTTCTCGGCATCGTGGCATTTATCAGACTTCCGCAATACATGGAGAAGCTTGCTGGGGATTCGGGCAAGTCGATCGTGCTGGTCGGCGACCGCGCTCTCACCAAGCGCGCGGCTCCGCTGATCGCTAAAGACTTCACCGTTGTCGGAACTTCAACTGACGCATCGCCGCCGACCGCGGCATTCTTGAAATCCCATAACAACGCAGCGGCCTCACTCATGCTCGCAGAATCCGCATCCGGAATCAAAGTCACGATCTACGCCAAAGATCCGGGAAATATAGGCGCCGCCAGCGCCAACCGCATTCGCAGCGATTTACTGCCGCTCAATCTGCAGTTGGCAACCCGCATGTCGCAAGTCAGGGTTAACAACTTGCTCCAAATGCAGGTCGATATTCGAACCGTCGCATCGAAATTCGGCAGCGTCGCGGACGCGGAGACGGCGCACAATATTGCTAGCGTCCTGATTTTCTTTCTGTATTTCCTGATTATTTTAAACAGCCAGTTGATTCTCAGTTCTGTGGCTGAAGAGAAGACCAGCCGAATCGCAGAACTGTTGGTCGCCTCGGTTCAGCCAACCGCGCTGCTCGCCGGCAAGATCGCCTCCGCCGCAACGCTCGCGATCCTCCAGATGGTCATCTGGATTGCGGTCGGCGCGCTTCTCGGCTCGGGTATGAGCCAAACGCCGGGCGCCTCCGGCAACTTTACCGGCCTCTCCGGCCTATTCAGTTCGAGCGTTATCAGTCCACTGGAAATCGGCGCGTTCTTTGCCTTTTTTATCCTCGGGTATCTGCAGCTTGCAACGCTATTTGCGGCCGCCGGTTCGCTGATCAACCGTACTGAAGATCTGGGCAGCGTCAGCATGCCGCTGGTCATTCCGATCATCATTGCGTTCTTCGTCGCGATCACCGCGTTGCAAACACCCGATGCCGGGTACGTCATGGTGACCAGCTTCATCCCGCTCATCTCGCCGTTTATCATGTTCGCGCGAATCGCCGTATCGAACGTGCCGCCGATCCAAATCGCCGCCTCACTCGCGATCAATTTGGCGGCGGTAATCACAATCGCGATCCTAGCCGGCAAAGTGTACCGCGTCGGCCTGCTGCTTTACGGTCGCCCACCGAAACTGCGCCAAATTTGGGCGACCTTACGCGACTAGCCACCTCAACTGAGGTGCATCAGTGGACGGTTCAACCGCGCGGCGGCTTGCCCCAGCCGGATTGAACGTAGGTGCCGTCGATCACGATCGCCGGTACGGTAGGGTCGCTGCCGGTAAACGCAAACATCTTCGCCCGCGTGGCGAGGTCATTCTGGGCGTCATGAAGTGTGTACGATGTGCCTAGTTGGTCGTAGTGCGCGATCGCTCGTATGCAATACGGGCAGGCCGGGCTGATGTAGAGTTCGAGGCGGCTGCCGGGCGGGATATGCTCGACGTCGAATGGCGGCTTGGTCATGCCGCTAATTTTCGTGCCCACGCCACTCGGCAACCTGCGCGATATCACGCTGCGTTCGTTGGATACGCTGCGAGAATGCTCGCTGATCGTGGCCGAAGATTCGCGCGTCACGCGCAAGCTGCTCGGGCTCTTGGCGCTTCCAAGTAAAGATATCTGGAGCTATCACGAGCACAATGCGGCTGGTGCCACGGCAAAGATTTTGGAACGCGCTCTCACCGAGCGTATTGCGGTGGTCACCGATGCCGGAACCCCGGGAATCTCGGATCCGGGAAGCGAGCTGATCGCGGCGGCGAGAGCGGCCGGAATCGCAGTCGAAGTGCTGCCCGGTCCAAGCGCGCTGGTTGGGATTGCGGCCCTCTCGGGGTTCGATCTGCGTCGATTTGTCTTTGAGGGCTTCGCGCCGCGCACCTCGGCACAGCGGCGCAAAGCGTTTCAACAAGCTCAGCGATCCGGCATGACGAGCGTGTGGTATGAATCTCCGCAACGAATCCGGGCAGCGCTAGCGGATCTGGCAGAGGTCCTGCCGGACGCGCGAGTCTTTTTACTGCGCGAATATACCAAACTCCACGAGCAGCAGCTTTTCGGCACTCCGGACGAGGTCGCGCGCGGCCTGCCAGACCCGGTTCGAGGCGAAATTGGCTTTGCGGTTGCCGCCCAGCTCGCGCAGCCGGAAGCGCCCAGCGAGGACGAGCTGCAGTCCGCAATTGACGAATTACTGGATCGGGACGAAAGCGTGGCGGCGATCGCAAAGCTCCTGACCGAACGCGGTTATGGGGAGCGCCGCCAACTTTATGCCGACGTGACCGAGCGTAAAGCGCTCCGAAAGGTTGCGAGCGGCGCTCGCGAAAGCCCCTAAGAATGTCCCAACGCGCCTTTTACGTAACGACGCCGATCTATTATATCAGCGGAAATCCGCATATCGGTCACGCTTACACGACTATCGTCGCCGATGTGCTGGCGCGGGCGGCGCGCACCCGAGGGGAGGCGTTTTTCCTGACCGGAACGGACGAGCACGGCCAAAAAGTCGCGCAGGCCGCTGCCGACGCGGGTGTCTCGCCGCAAGCCTGGTGCGACCAGTTGATTCCCCGCTGGCAGGACCTGTTCGCGCGCTACGAGATCATGTACGATGATTTCATTCGCACCTCGCAGCCGCGGCATGAGAGCGTCGTGCAGCGCGTCTTCGAGCGGCTCCGCGAGCGCGGCGATATCTATCTTGGAAAATACGAAGGCTGGTACTGCGTTCAGGATGAGACGTTTTGGCTTGAATCTAAGCTGATCGACGGGAAGTGCCCGACCTGCGGGCGCGCGGTGGAGTGGCTCTCCGAAGACTCCTGGTTTTTTGCGCTCTCGAAGTACCGCGACAAACTGCTGGCGTATTTTAAAAACAACCCCGATTGGGTTCGCCCGCAGTCGGTGTATAACGAGATGACGGCGATCCTGGAGGAAGGATTGGACGATCTCTCGATCTCGCGCAGCAACTTCGATTGGGGCATACCGATTCCCGATGGGACCGGCGTCATTTATGTCTGGTTTGACGCACTGCTGAACTATCTCTCTGCAATCGACTGGTCGCGCGACGACGCTCGCTTCAAACGCTATTGGCCGGCCTCGGTGCAGCTCATCGGCAAAGAGATCGCGCGCTTTCATACCCTCATCTGGCCGGCGATTCTCTGGGCGCTCGATGAGGAGGCTCCCGAGCTTGTTTTTGCGCACGGTTGGATTACATTAGATGGCCAGAAAATCGGCAAGAGTTTGGGAAATGCCGTCGATCCGTTTGCACTGGTAGATCGGTTCGGCGCCGATTCGATCCGGTATTTTTTGCTGCGCGAAGCTCACTTCGGCAGCGATTTTTCTTACTCCGAAGATAAAATCGCGCAGCG
>JBDTCU010000248.1:0-5701 GCA_039923415.1 Vulcanimicrobiaceae bacterium | reverse complement strand
TTTTTAGACGGCCGCGATACTCCGCCGCGTTCGGCCACGGGGTATCTGCAAGCGCTCGAAGGCAAACTCGCATCGGTCGGAAAAACCGGCGCAATTGCCACGGTGATCGGACGCTTTTACGCGATGGACCGCGACAAGCGCTGGGATCGAACCCAACTCGCCTACGATGCGCTGGCGAACGGCAACGCTCGGCATACCGCTAAGAGCGCAATCGACGCCGTCCGCGACGGCTACGCGAGGGACGAGAACGATGAGTTCATCTTGCCGACAATCGTCGGCGAGCCCCGTCCGGTGCGAGACGGGGACGCCTGCATTTTTTTCAATTTTCGCCCCGATCGAGCCCGGCAATTGACGCTCGCATTTAACGGCGGAACGTTTAGCGATTTTCCGGTCAAGCACTTTCACGACCTGACGTTTGCAACCATGACGAAGTACGAGGAGAACTTCCCTAACCCGGTGCTGTTTGCTCCGCGCCCCCAGTTCGACACCTTTGGCGAGGTTGTCTCGAAGGCCGGCCTGCGCCAGCTGCGTTTGGCGGAAACCGAGAAATACGCACACGTCACCTACTTTTTTAACGGCGGCCGTGAAGAAGTTTTCGAGGGCGAGGAACGCGAACTCATTCCATCCGACCGCAGTGTCGAGACCTACGATCTTGCACCGGCCATGCGTGCCCACGAGATTACCGATTTCGCAGTGGAGGCAATCGACGCGGATGTCTACGACGTCATCATTTTGAACTACGCGAATGCCGATATGGTCGGTCATACGGGCAAATGGGAGCCGACAATTGAGTCGGTTCAGATTTTGGATGAATGTCTTGGGCGGCTTGCCGGTGCGGTGTTGAATGCAGGCGGTCTGCTGGCGGTTACCGCCGACCACGGCAACGCGGAAGAGAAAATCGACAAGGACGGCAACCCGCTCACCGCGCACACCACCAATCCGGTTCCGTTCGTGCTGATCGCACACGACCTGCACGGCGAGTTCCAAAGCGGCGGCAAGCTGGGCGACGTCGCTCCGACTTTGCTAACGCTAATGGGTCTCCCCGTTCCGGGTAAGATGACCGGCAGCATCTTGTTCGTCGCCGCACCGTGAGAGACTTGCTCGCCGAAGACAGCGCGCGCCTACTGCTGCACGCCGGCGGGAAGGTCGATTGCGCGATCGTCCTCGGCAGCGGCCTTTCAAGCGCTCTCGCTGGTAAAGCCGATTTCGATCGGATCGGCTACAGTGAGTTCTCCGGCATGCCGATCGCACCGTTAACCGGACACGCGGGCGAGGCGCGCCTCGGAGTTTGGCAAGGCAAACGAGTTCTGGCTTTCGCCGGACGCGTACATCTGTATCAGGGTTTTTCAGCTCAGCAAGTCACCTTCAGCGTGGCACTAGCTGCCGCCGTCGGCGCCAGGACGCTGATCGTGACAAACGCTGCGGGCGGTCTCAATGGTGCGTTTGTAGCCGGCGACCTGATGCTGATCGCCGATCACATGAATCTGACCGGCGTCAACCCGCTGGTCGGCTCACAGCTTGAGAATCCGTTCATCGATATGCAGGGCGCGTACTCCGAACGACTTCGCGCGATCGCGAAATCGATCGATCCGAAGCTGAGGGAAGGCACCTACGCCGGCGTCTTGGGACCGACCTACGAAACTCCGGCCGAAGCTCGTTATCTTCGCACACTCGGCGCAGACGCCGCCGGCATGTCGACTGTCCTGGAAACAATCGCCGCCCGCGCGCGCGGCATCGAAGTACTCGGCATCAGCCTGATCACTAACATCGTCGGCGCGCCCAACACCAATCACGCCGAGGTCACCGCCGTCGCCGGCGCATCCGCACCGCGCCTTGCAACCCTGCTCGACGGGGTTCTTACCAAACTCTAGGCGAGCAGTTACTCGATTTTGTAGCAACCGCTTGGATCGACTGACACTTGGCGGCCGGTCACTAAGATCGACCGCACGTGATGATCCCAAAAGGTGAGGACGCGAACCACGATTGGTTTGATGCGTGCGATGAGCCCGCGGCAGCGGGCTGAGACGGCCAGCGAATCGCGCATCCATTGAGGATGATCTCGCGGCAGCGACGGCGTTTCCAATTCAATATCGGGCAGCACCGGATAGATCGCCGGCGATTGCACAAGCGAGGTGAGCGGCGCGAAGATCGAGTTCGGAGGATCGCGATCAATCCGCGGCTGCAGCATTGAATTGCTTTCTCAACTTCGCGATTGCGCCTAGATGAAGCTGTGAGGCGCGTTGTGCGGAGATGTTCATACGCTGACCGATACTGCGCAGCGAAAGCTCGCTGAAATAATGCATCGCTAGGATCCGATGCTGTCGCGATGAGAGGGTGTTGAGCGCTGCGCGCATTCGGCGATGCTCGCCGCGATCGCCTGCGATTCTGGCCGGATCGGCGTTCCAATCACCCGAAAGCCGTTCGTTCTCGGGTAACGGCGCATCGAGCGAAAGCGGCACGTACCGATAGGCGTGGAAGGTGGCGCGGCGCAGGCCCGGTCGTCGCTGCTCCATCTCGGTTCTCGAGGGCAGTTCACCTCGGATCGACGCGAGCCGATAGCGCTCGGCGTCGGCTTCGCGAATCTCCCGGCGCACCCGTTCGGATACCGGATCGAGCCGCCGCAATCCGTTCAGCATCGTGCCGGCGATTATTTTGCCGGCGTAGTGTTCGAGCGTCGGCCCGCGCGCCGGATCGAAAGAGTCGATCGCGCGAATTAATCCGATACATCCGTCGCCGATCAGATCGTCCATTTCGCTGCCCACGACCATCCGGTTGATTCTACGCGCGATCCGTCGCACGAGCGGTAAGAAAAGTCGAATTTCGGCTTCACGCTCTTCGCACGGCCGGCTCATCGAGGCCGCTCCAGATACTCCGCGATCAGATTTCCGAAGCCGTGGGTATCGTGCTGAGCGATCGATCGCGCACCGGTATCGACGACCATCTCGCCGAACTGACCGAACGTGCGACTCATCGGCGATAGCATCCGGTTCAAAAAGAGCGCTTCGAACTCCGCTCCAATCCGTTCGCATGCGAGCTTATCCACGGTTCAAATTATTCGCAATGCGAAGCATTTCATCGGCCGCCTGCACCCCTTTAGCGTTCGCTTCGTACGCGCGCTGAGCAGCCAGAATCTCCATCATCGACTCGATAATTGAAACGTTGGAGTGCTCGAGCATGCCGAACTTAATGTGCGGCCCGCGTTCCGCTCCAGCATTGACGAACGCAGCGCTGCCGGATTGTTGGGTGGTTCGGAACAGCGTTCCGCCGATCGATTCCAGGCGCTCTGGAGCGGCAAATTCAGCGAGTCGGATTCGACCGCAAACGACCGCCCCGCGGGGCGTTTGGGCGGTCGTAAGACCGTCCGGCGCGACGCTGACCGTGGTGGCTTCGGCGGGGATGCGCACCCCGTCCAACACCCAGCCTTGCGCGTTACGTAAACGACCGCCGCTGTCTCGCGAAAACTCGCCATCGCGCGTATAGGCGCGCTCACCCTTGGCGTTTCTGACGGCAAAGAAGCCGCTGCCGTCGATGGCAAGATCGAACGGTCCCCCGCTCTTCATGAGTTTGCCTTGTTCGAAAATGGTGTGCGATCCGATCGAGGCGGTTCCAAAACCGACCGAACCGGGCGCGGCAAGATCGGTAAACGACGCTGCCGCCCCCTTGAAACCCGCGACATCGGCATTCGCCAGATTATTTGCAACCGTGTCGAGGTTGATTTGCTGCGCCGCCATGCCGGTAGCGGCCGCATACATCGCCCGGTTCATTTCAGCCGCGCAAGCTCATTGCTTGCTTTTTGGCGGGTTTGGTCGATGCTCGAGAGCGTCTTCTCGGCGCTTTCAAACGAGCGTTGAGCGCTCAGCACGTCGATCATCTCCGAGATCGGATTGACGTCGGAGCTCTCGAGAAAGCCGCTTCGCACGCTCGATCCCGGCGCCAGCTTCATGCCGACTAGTCGATTTCCGGCGTCATCGCACCGTCTGCCGAAGCGGTCTCGCACAAATGCTCCGTTTCGAGTTTCGGTTACCTGGCCGTTGCTCTTCCGAACGACAAACGCGCCGGCACCGATAATCGCTAGATCGTCGCTTCGCCCGGTGTGACGCAGACCGCCCTGCTCGAACGAACGGGCGGCCTCGATCTGCACTCCGGACTCCGTGAGCCGACCCTGCGCCCGGAGCTTGCGAAATCCGTCGCTCGACGTGTTGGCCAGATTTTGGGTCGCGATCTCGAGCCTGCTCCGAGCGGCGGCCATCGCGCTCCCGGCCCATCCAATTCCATCCATGCAGGCATGATACGCGGGCTTCATGGCCGTATTGTGAACGGCATATGAGGAATGTACGAACGCTGGTATCGGCAGTTCTTACGCTCGCACTGGCGGCCGGATGTACGTCGAACCCCAAACCGTCTGCACAGCAAGCGATTGTCGATCGCGAAACAGCCGCGATTGCGCCGAGCGTCGCTCGCGCGAAAACACGTTACAAGAGTGTCGTGATGGGTTCCGATATTCGCGGCAGCACGCTGTTGATTTCGATCGATGCCGAGGGACTCAGCGAAATGGACACCGATGCCGAAGACGGGCTTCTGGCGGGTTTCCTGACTGACTGGAAGCGCGTCTGGTTAAAAGCCAATCCCGGAAAACATGCCAAACTCGTGGTCGAGTTCCAGAACTACTACGGTCAAGAGGAAGTCTCGCGTTCCGCTAAGGTCTAGCTATAGCTGGAACGGCACGCGCGAGCGTTTCTCCTCGAAGAACCAGGATGATAGCCTTAAACGCGCCCGGAGCTCGAATGAAGAGGGTTCCGTTCGCGCCGAAGACCACCAGGTCACGCAGATTCGAGCCGCCCGATGCGCCCTCGAATCCGACTCGCGTTCCGGGTTGCGGCGAATGCACCACGACGTAAAGCCACTCGCCGTGTTTCGCGTAGAGCACTTTTCCTTGGGGCGCATTTTGTTGGAGCGCCTGAAAGGGAACGTGGCTAAAGTGGCTCTGCACGATCGTTGAAAACGCCAGATCGTTTTGGGTCGCGCTATTTTGAATGTTGGTGCGGCCCGGCAATAGGACCAGCGCGGCGGCGACGATGCCTGCGGCGGCGCCCGTGAGGATCCCGCTGGTGAACCATCTCCAATGCGGGCTCGGCTTCGAGGGTGCGGTGCCTCGCGCGGATTGCAGAATTCGCGCGCGCAGCGACGTGCTCGGTTCGAGCTGCGGTGCTTCCTCGCCGATTCTGCTGACGACATCTTCCGCGTGTACCACCAAATCACGGCATGAGTCACAGGTCGCGATGTGCCTGCGCACCTGCGCGGCTTCGCGCTCGTCCAGCATGCCGAGCGCATAGAGTTCCGCCGATTCATCAATATGCATCATTATGAGCCCTCGCGCGGCGGCATCACGCTACGAAGCTTGCGAATTGCCAGCGCGATGCGGCTCTTCACCGTGCCAACCGGAACTTCGAGACGCTTCGCAATCTCTACATGCGTGAGATGGCCAAAATAAGCTAACCGCAAGACGCTCCACTGTTCCTCCGGGAGCGATTGGATGGCTGCTTTGAGATACGACCGCTCCAGGTAGTCGGGCATCTCCGGATCTTGCGTGATTTCTTCTATCGGCAGCCGTTTTTCCATGTTTGTATGACGCAGCCCGTCGCGCCGCATCGTGATCGCGGCGTTGCGCACTGCGACGGCTAAGAAGCTCTTAATCTGCCCG
>JBDTCU010000247.1:0-4770 GCA_039923415.1 Vulcanimicrobiaceae bacterium | reverse complement strand
GGATCTCCGGGTCGCGAACTAGATTACCGACTAAAATAACTCGATTGAATGAGCCTGCCATATCGAAACTCTCTCTCTGCGGGCGTGCTTATAAGTGAGTTAAGGGTACGCGCCGATTATGCCAGGGGGGTGGCACTCGGCGGCGGCTTGGGCGCGGCAGCGGCCGCGGCCATAGCCCGCTTGTCGAGCTTAATCAACAGCGCGCGCATTACGTCTTCATTGAGACGAAGTTGGCGCTCGAGCTCTTGGGCCACAACCGCATCGGCAGTGAAAGCCATCGTGACGTAGTTGCCTTCGCGAACGTCGTTGATCTCGTAAGCGAGACGTTTCTTGCCGAGTTTCTCAATCCCGGCGACCGTGCCACCGATGGTTTTGAGCTTCTCGGCGATCGCGCTCGCGCGTTCGTCGACATCGGCCTCCTCGAAATGGGGCCGCAAAATATAAGTAACCTCGTACTCGATCATTCTTCCCTCTCTGGACGCCCGTAGGCGGCCGATTCGCCGAACGTAAGCAGGCAAATCAGCAGTGGGTTCGAGCCCAATCTGGGCCGGAAACTTCGCTATCCTATCACAGGCACGCCCAGGAATCAAACGACGTTTGCAGGAGGCGCTACCTGCCTTACGAGAGCCCCTTCGACGGGGCCGTTCGCTAGGCGAACGTTTTTACGAAAAAAACGATAGTCATAAACGCGCCGATCACGAGCACGGCTGCGCGGGTATAGCGCGATGGAACCCGTTGGAAGAATCGCGAGCCGAAGTATCCGCCGACGACGGCGAAAACCGCCATCACGATCGCGTGCGGCCACTCCACAATGCCTGCGATGACGAACGGAATCAGCGCCACCCCATTGATGACGACGGCGAGTGCATTCTTGACTGCGTTCATTGCGTTCATATTCGGTAAGCCGGAAAAAGACAGAATCGCCAGCATCAGGAAACCCATTCCGCCGCCGAAATAGCCGCCGTAGATCGCCACGAAGAATTGCAAGATCAGCTGAGTCGGCGAATGCCGGCGTGGCGCCTCAAAAGTCGGCTTCTTTAAATACGGGCTGAACAAGAACACCAGTAGAGCGAACAGCAGCAAGAACGGGATGAGCCGCGTGAAGAGCGCGGGCGGCGTCCGCACCAGTAAGATCGCGCCGATTAGCGCACCGATCAGGCACACGCCGACGACCGCAGCCATCAGGTGACGATAGCGCCCGATCTGCTCGCGATACCCGCTCGCGCTGCCGATCGTCCCAGCCCACAGCGCCGCATTGCTGGTTGCATTGGCGCTGATCGGCGGGACGCCGACGAATAGGAGTGCCGGAAAGGTAACGAAGCTGCCGCCGCCCGCCACACTGTTGAGCGCACCGGCGAACACAGCGGCACCGGCTAGCGCTGCTTCGTGACTGAGCGAGAGAATCTTAGCTGCTCGCGCGAGCTTCGCGCTTGGTCACGCGATAGACGCGGCGAATCTCGCGCAGCCCTTCGAGTTTACGTAAAATGACGTGGAGATGTTCGAGATCGCGAATCTGAACGGTGAGGCTTACGATTGCAACCTGATCGCGCTTAACGCGTGCCGTGACCGAACTCACCTGAGTTTTCAACTCGGCAAAGATTGCCATTACGTCCTGCAGGAGCGACGGACGATCGACGGCCTCAACTTCTACGTCGACCGAGTGCGTGATCTCGGCTTTGCCTTGCCAGGCAG
Organism: Vulcanimicrobiaceae bacterium; assembly: GCA_039923415.1. Classification (GTDB taxonomy): domain Bacteria; phylum Vulcanimicrobiota; class Vulcanimicrobiia; order Vulcanimicrobiales; family Vulcanimicrobiaceae; genus JALYVT01. Next base: position 3,078 of record JBDTCU010000247.1, on the reverse strand, counting down.
CTTGCAGAATCCGCTCCGGCGTGGCGTTCATATACGCCACATTTGGGCAGTCCGCGCGATGCACGGAGACGCCTTTGCCGATCGTCACATAGCCCATGATCGGATCGCCCGGCACCGGGCTGCAGCACTTGGAGAGTCGCACCAAGACGTCGTCTACGCCCGCGATCCGAATGCCGCTGGTCTTGCGCGTAACCCGGCGCGAGACCGATTGCGGCCGGCCGACTTTGGAGATGTCGACGACATTCTCGGCTTTGAGTTCGTCTCGCAGGCGATTGACGATCGACTGCGCCGAAGCATCCCCAAAACCAATTGCCGCGAACAGATCGCTGGGATTGGCGTAGTTCATCCGATTCGCGATCCGCTCGATCACCTCGCCGCGCGCGGCATCGAGTCGCATATGCTGGCGGGCCAGCTCGTGTTCGAGCGCTTCTTGGCCCGCGAGCACGTTCTCCTCACGGCTCTCTTTTCGGTACCACTGCTTTATTTTATGCTTTGCACTGCTGGTTTTGACGATCGAAAGCCAGCCCAGCGACGGCCGGCCCGAATTTTTGTTGACGAGAATCTCGCAAATGTCGCCGTTTTGCAAGGTCGTATCGAGCGCGACGATCCGGCCGTTCACGCGCGCGCCGACGCAGTGATTGCCGACATCGGTGTGAACGACGTACGCGAAGTCGAGCGGCGTGCCCTGAGCCGGCATGCTGAAAACATCGCCGCGCGGGGAAAAGACGAACACCTGGCTATCGAACAGATCGAGCTTGAGGTTTTCCATGAAAACCCGCGAGTCGCGCATATCTTTTTGCCACTCAAGCAACGCCCGCAGCCAAGAGAGTTTGTTCTCGAATTGGTCGGGCTTGCCGCCTTCTTTGTAACGCCAGTGCGCGGCGATCCCGTACTCGCTGGTTCGATGCATCTCCCAGGTGCGAATCTGAATCTCGAGCGGTTCGCCGCTCGGCCCCACGACCGTCGTATGAAGCGACTGATACATGTTCGGCTTGGGCATAGCGATATAGTCTTTAAATCGCCCCGGGAGCGGAGTCCAAACTGAATGCACGACGCCCAGCGCGCCGTAGCAATCCTTCACCGTATCGACGATGATCCGAATCGCCGTTAGATCGTAGATAGTGGAGAAGTCGCGGCCTTTTTTGAGCTTATTATAAATCGAATAGAAGTGCTTGGGACGACCTTGAATCTCGGCGTTGATCTTGAGTTGCGCAAACTGTTCTTTAAGTTCGACGATGACCGAATCGACCGAGTTCTCGCGCTCGGTGCGCGTCTTGGCGACCCGCTCGACGATATCGCGATACCCTTCCGGATCGAGATAGCGCAAGCACAGGTCTTCCATATCCCATTTTATCTTCCAAATGCCCAGCCGATGAGCGATCGGTGCATAGATATCCAACGTCTCGCGCGCGATCGACTGCTGTTTTGAGGAAGGCAGACTTGAAAGCGTGCGCATGTTGTGGAGACGATCTGCTAGCTTGATGATGATGACCCGGATGTCCTTAGCCATCGCCATAAACATCTTGCGCAGGTTCTCGACTTGGGCTTCCTCTTTGGACTGATACGGGATTCGGGTGAGCTTGGTCACGCCGTCGACCAGCACTGCAATCTCTTCGCCAAACTGGGCGGCGACCTGATCGCTGGTGATCATCGTGTCTTCCACGACATCGTGCAGCAGCGCGGCCGCGATCGTAGCCCGGTCCATTTCGAGGTCGGCCAAGATTCCGGCCACCGCCAGCGGATGCTCGATATAGGACTCGCCTGAGGCCCGGCGCTGGCCATCGTGGGCGGTATCGGCGACCTCGTAGACGCGCTTAAACCACGACCCGTCGAGTGACGGGTCGTAGGCTTTAACCTTGGTGGTCAGCTCTCCGATGGTCATCCTAACTCCTCTACCCCTATAGTGCCATACGGCTCATTAGGATGCAAACCGGGGCGCTTGGCCAACGGCTACGCCTCCGGGCGAGCTTGTCAGTACTTCAGGAAAGCGGTGACGTCCAGGCCCTTGAGAACATCGCGGCCGTGCAAATCGGCCAGTTCGATCAGAAAACCGAAGCCGACGATCTGTGCGCCCAGCCGCTCGATTAGCTTGCGGGTCGCCGCGGCGGTGCCCCCGGTCGCGAGCAGATCGTCCACAATAAGGACACGCGCGCCTTTGTCCACGGCGTCTTCGTGAATTTCCAGCGAATTGGTGCCGTATTCGAGTGCATACGACTCGCTGAGCTTGCTATAGGGAAGCTTGCCGGGCTTACGGACAGGAACGAAGCCCGCACCGATAGCGTAGGCCAGCGGAGCCCCGAGCATGTAGCCCCGCGCCTCAACGCCGACTACGTAATCGATCTTCTTATCCTTGTATTTTTCCACAAAAAGATCGATTGCTGCCGCAAACCCTTTCGCATCTTGCAAAAGCGGAGTAATATCACGGAAAAGGATTCCGGGAATTGGGAAATCCGGGATTGCTCGTATATAACTCTGAATGTCCACGCGAATCGGCATTCGGGGAACGCTTTCTAGTGCCTTTTCGTTTTAAAGCGCAAAGGCGTTGGGAAAGGACTCAACTATGACCATCAAACAAAAAGTGCTCGCGGCGGCGCTCGCATCGGCGATGAGCTTAGGGGTCGTTACCCCGGCCCTCGCAAACGGCGCGGCCAGTACCAGAAACATTCTGCTGGGCGGCGCCGCGGCGGCGATCCTAGTCACCAACTACAACCACAAAGTTCGTGCAAAACGGGCCGAACTGCGTGAAGTAAGCCGCCGTCAATCGGCCTATCGCGAGTGGTATTACCACAAGTACGGTTACTATCCGACCGATGACCAACTGCGCAGGTGGTATTTCCAAACCTACGGCGTGTATCCGAAATAAGCCGGCCAAACTAGGGGATCGCGCTGCATAGGCGTAGTGGTGAGCCGTCCGTTTCGCGCGGATGGCTCACTTTTTTATTCGGAGAGAACGACCGGCGGCGGGAACTGGTCTCGCTTGCGATTGCGCTTGCAATTATCGAGATTGTCGCCGGCGCGTGGCCATCATATCTGGCGGTTACGACGACGCCGCCGGAAAAGTTGACGATCGCGCAGGTC
>JBDTCU010000246.1:0-2831 GCA_039923415.1 Vulcanimicrobiaceae bacterium | reverse complement strand
CACCTCAATTGTGGTCGACTTTCATACCGGGACCGTTCACACCGGTGCGATTAAAGGCAAGGTTACGATGTAAACCAGGCTTACCCGCGGCCCCGGGCCGGCCGATAAGAGAAACATGCGCCCGCTCACCCAGATTGCGTTTGCAGCATCGCTGGTCATTGCCGCAGCCTGCAGCCGTCCCGCGGCGATCCGCCCCGCGCCGCAGAGCAGTCCGACTATTCTTATTTCGAATCGAGGCGTGAGCATGTCGCTGGAATCGGCGGTCCAAAAAATCAGCTTTCGGCCGCTGTTGCCCTCCTCGAATATCTCTCATGTCGCAGTTATTCCGCCGCTCGGAGGCGAGGACACCCTCCAAAATCGCGGGATTGCGATCGAATATACCGCGGGAGGTACGACGCTGCTGCTCTCGGAGTGGCCACGACAAAAATTCACCCTAACCGTGGGTCAGAGCGACTTGGGCGCTTCTCCTTGCGCGGTGAAGGCCTACAAAACGGATGGGGCCATCTGGATCACCCGAGCTGGAGTTGTTATGACGCTGCAGCCGGACGGTGTGGTTCGTGCCGAACGAGTTTTTACCGAGGCAGCCCGCCTCGTCAAAACCGGAAATTGTTAGGCCTTGTTGTCCTCAGCGATTTTTTTCTTCGCTTCGGCAATCAATTGCTTGACCTTCTGGCCGCCCTTGTGTCCGATCTCCTCGTAAAAATCCGCCCCGTATTTTTCCTTTACGACCTTACCGCCTTTTTGGCCAATCGCTTCGTAGAATTCGGTGCCATGGCGTTCGCGGGTCGCTTGCCCGCCCTTACGCCCGATCTCCTCGTAAAACGTCGAGCCATAACGATCGCGGACCGTGTTTCCGCCCTTTTTGCCGGCCTCGCGGACGGACATCTCGCCGCCCGCGGGTTTGGGTTCGGGAGTCTTTTTCGGTTTAGTCGTCGACGCCACGTGTTCCCCAGTATTCTTAAGACTTGCGTTTGAGCTTCTGTCCACCTTTTTGCCCGATTACTTCGTAGAACGAAGCACCGTACTTTTCCTTGGTGGCCTCACCACCCTTGCGACCGATCGCCTCGTAAAATTCCGTCCCGTACTTGGCTTTTACCCGATCGCCGCCGCGCTTGCCTGCTTCCCGCACCGTCATGCCCGCGCTGGTCGCGCCTGGGACCTGGTCCTGTATAGCCATGTGATTACCTACCTCAAAATGAGAAATTGACGTACCAGTAAATACCCACCCGACCGCTTATTAAACCGGAAGGCATGATATTTGATCTCGACAGTGTTCGCAAACGCAACCATTGTCGATGGGACCGGCGCCGAGCGCTACATCACGGATGTCGGCGTTGTCGAAGATCGGATCGCGCTCATCGGCAACCTTTCGCAACAAGATGCCGTAAAGCGGATTGATTGTACCGGAAAGATCTTGGCGCCCGGCTTTATCGACGTTCATTCGCACAGCGATGAGACCTGGCTCGCATTGCCCCGTTGCGACAGCAAAATCGCGCAGGGAGTTACCACCGAAATCGGCGGGAACTGCGGTATGTCGGCGGCGCCGCTCATCGGCACGGCGCGCGAACGCGTGCAGCGCGAAGCCGCCCATCTCAAGATCGACCTCGCGTGGGAAAATTTGGATCAATTCTTCTCGCTCGTCGAGCGCAACCGAATTGCGCTGAATGTTGCCACGCTGGTCGGTTTAGGCACGACCCGCGCCGCAATCGCGGGTCACGATGACCGCAAGCTCGATGCGGCCGATATGGCCGCTCAGGGACGATTGGTGAGAGAAGCCGTGGGCCATGGAGCGATCGGGATATCCAGCGGCCTGATCTATCCGCCATCATCGTACGCCGATCGTGATGAGCTTATCGCCATGTCGCGTACAGCGCGCGAATCCGGAGCGCCGCTCTATGCCTCTCATGTACGCAACGAAGGTGACACGCTGCTTGAGGCGATCGAAGAAGCGATCGGCATCGGCACGGCGGCCGATGTTGCCGTTCAATGTTCGCACCACAAAGCGCAGGGCAAACACAACTGGGGAAAGGTGCATCGTTCACTCGAATTGATCGATCGCGCGCGCACCCGCGGTGTGCGTGTGCATGCCGATATCTATCCGTATGTCGCGAGCTGGACGGACCTGGCGACGATATTGCCGGCCGACGTTCGCACGGGCGGAGCTATCGCCGCGCTGGCCCGGCTGGCCGATGACAAATGCCTCACAGCCGTTGCGCTGGCGCTCAGCTTGGTTCGGCCGGATGCCTCCGACTGGCACGATATCCTCATCACCGAAGTCGGCTCGCAACGTAATGGGCAGGTGGCGGGAATGCGGATGGATGAGATCGCGCGCCACTGGCGGTTATCCCCCGCACGCGCGGCTCTGCGATTGCTCGTGGAAGAAGAGTTTGAAGTTGGCGCCGTGTTCTTTTCGATGAACGAGGATGACGTTTCCACCGTTCTCTCAGCCGAGTTCACGTGCATCGGCAGCGATGCCTCTGCCCGCGGATTGGACGGAATAACCGCGCGCGGCATCCCTCATCCTCGAGCGTTCGGGTGCTTTCCGCGGATTTATGGACGTTACGTTCGCGAGCGCCATACGTTGCAATTGGAAGCCGCGGTCCATCGGATGACGGGACTGCCGGCACAGATTTTCACTCTGCATGATCGCGGAACCATAGGCGTCGGCAAACATGCCGATCTCGTGCTCTTTGACGAGCAGACGGTTCGCGACACCGCAACCTACGAGCACCCCTACACGTTTCCGATTGGGATCGACCAAGTTTGGGTGAACGGCTCGGCGGTTCTGATGGGCGGAATATTTACGAACGCGCGCCCTGGGAAAGTTTTAC
>JBDTCU010000245.1:0-2930 GCA_039923415.1 Vulcanimicrobiaceae bacterium | reverse complement strand
GTGCCTTCATTGACGGTTTCCAGAGTGGCCTCGTAGATCGCGCGGGAAGCGTTCACGGCGCGTTTGTCGTCGATGTAGGAGAGCAGCGCCGCACAGGCTAGAATCATTGCCATCGGATTGGCGACATTTTTACCTTCTAGTCGTGGGGCGGTTCCGTGCGGAGCCTCGGCCATGACGACTGAGGGCTTGAGATCATCATCGAAACCGAGCAGCACCGATTCGGCGCCGGCGATCGAACCAAAGAGCTGCATGACCAGATCCGAGAGGCAGTCGCCGTCGCGATTGAGCGATGGAATCACCATTGGGTCGCCGGGATTGCTGAGCAGCAGAGCGTAGGTCGCGTCGATGAGCTGAGGATCGTAAGTGACATCCGGATGCCGCGCGGCAGCCGCATCCATCTCTTCCTTAAGCATACCTTCATAGACCGGGCTGACGGTGTATTTCGGCCCGCCGAAGACTTTCGAATTGCTTTTTTTTGCGTGTACGAAGGCATACTCCGCAACTGCACGGCAGACGCTGCGCTCGATCGACTCGGTCCGATACGCGACTTCGTTCATCCCGTCGCCTTCGCGCCATTCCTTGGCTCCGTAGGCGTCGCCGACCGCCATCCGCACGATCGAAATCGGCGCGTGAATTCCCGCCACCGGACGAACGCCGGGCAGACGCCGGCCGGTTCGGACGATCACTTTGCCATCGATTGCCTTGCGCAAGATCGCGTTTGGAGAACCGACGTCATCACGCGTTTCGGGGGTGATGGTTGCAGCTTTGAGTCCAAACTTCGTGCGCTTCATGGCTTGGGCGGCTTCATGCACGATCGCGTTCTTCGTTGCTCGACGATTTCGGAGGGAGAGATCGAAATGCTCGAACCCGAGTTCGATCTCGATGACCGATTTATGGAGAACCCGCAACGCTTCGAGCAGCAGTTCCTGCCCGGTTTGGTCACCCTCTAAAACAACGATGGTTGGCGTGGTCAAATGAACTCCTAGATTGATAGCGAAAAAAACTCTTCCATGGCACGCGTACGCCGCAAGGCGACTGCGAAGACGCGATTAAACTTCGAGATTGCCGGGATTGCCGCGCTGGGCCTCGCCGTCCTCTTTGGGATCGCACTTATTGTGAAACCGTCCCACGGCGGCTTCGTTGGTTCGAGCATAGCGCACTATCTCCGGGTACTGTTCGGGTCCGGCGCTTCGCTTTTCCCAATCTTGGTCGCACTCTTCGGAGCGATCGTCTTCCTCGAAATCAATGTACCGCGGATCATGGCAACCCTGGGGATGGCGGCGCTCGGATATTTTTTGATCGCAGAGGCCTTCTTCGGCCGCCACGGTGGGGTCGTCGGTTCGAGCATCTGGTCGGGCAGCCAAGCGATGCTCGGAGTCATCGGTTCTCGAATCCTGTTCGTGGTACTCCTGCTCGTGCTTACGATTTGGATCACGAACGTCTCGGTGAAGAAACTGATCGGCTGGCTGATCATGGCATTCTCGCGCCTGCGGCTACCCAAAATCGACCTCTCGCATGGACACGCGAACATCCGGGAAGCCTTCGATCTTGCCGAACTGCCGTCCGATAAACCGGCCGCCCTTCGGCCTCGGGACGACCGTGCGAGTACCGCGATCGTGCCGCTCCCGATGGAGGCGTTCATCGTAGCTCCCCAGCCCCAGATCGTGATTGAAGCTGAGGACGAGTTCGAGGATGACGAGGATTTGCCGCCGGACATCGTGGGCGAGTACGAGCCGGCCAGCGCGAGCGCCTCCGAGCGCCACTACCGGTTGCCGGACCTTGCGCTCTTCGACCCGCCGCAGGCCCAAATCGTAGACGATTCGACCCGTTCGCACGTGTTGGAAGATACGCTGGCCAGCTTCGGCGTCGGCGCGAAAGTCATGCACATCGAGCGCGGACCGTCGATCACGCGCTACGAATTAAAACCCGAGCGCGGCGTGAAGATTTCGAAGATCAGTTCGCTGGCTGACGATATTGCGCTGGCACTCGCGGCAACCAGTGTCCGGATTGAGGCGCCGATCCCCGGTAAATCGGCGGTCGGTATCGAGGTTCCGAATGCCACGGTTTCGATTGTCGCCATTCGAGAAATTTTGGAGGCGCTGCCGCAGCGCGGGCAGATTCCGCCGCTCAACATGGCGCTCGGCAAAGATATCACCGGCCGTCCGGTCTTCGGTGATCTGGGCAAGATGCCGCATCTGCTCGTCGCCGGTGCGACCGGAGCCGGTAAATCGGTCTGTCTGAATTGCATCATCGCATCGCTGCTGGTCTGCGCGACACCGGACCAGGTTCAGTTGCTGATGATCGACCCCAAACGGGTCGAGTTGACGGTTTACAACGGCATCCCACATCTCATTAAGGACGTCATCACCGACGCGCGGATGGCCGCCGGGGCGCTCTTTGAAATGACCAAAGAGATGGATACCCGGTACGAGCGTTTTGCTAAAGCCGGGGTTCGCAAGATCGAAGAGTATAACGCCAAGCTTCCCGGCGAGAAGCTGCCCTATGTGGTCATTATTATCGATGAACTCGCGGATCTGATGCTAGTCGCGCCGGCGAAGGTAGAGACCACAATCTGTCGACTCGCGCAACTCGCGCGCGCCACCGGAATCCATCTGATCGTGGCAACTCAGCGCCCGTCGGTCGACGTCATTACCGGAATCATCAAAGCCAACATTCCATCTCGAATTGCATTCGCGGTAAGTTCGCAAGTCGATTCGCGCACGATTTTGGATATGGGTGGTGCCGAGCGCCTGCTCGGTCGCGGCGACATGCTGTATCTGCCGATCGACGCACCCAAACCCGTTCGCTCCCAGGGCGCGCTCATTACCGGTGCCGAGGTTAACCGGCTCGTCGATTTCTGGGCGAAACAGGCGCGCCCAGATAATCTGCTGGAGGTCGACGTAGTTCCGATCAGCGACGACGATGCTGCC
>JBDTCU010000244.1:0-4836 GCA_039923415.1 Vulcanimicrobiaceae bacterium | reverse complement strand
GCTCGACCGGCGAAGAACCTTTTACTTTGGCGATGACATTGCTGGAAGGGAGGCGGATACCCGCGAGCCGGATTACGATTAGGGCTAGCGATATCTCTCCGCGGGCGCTTGAGAAGTCCGGAGCCGGCTACTATCGCGAACTGTCGTTTCGGACGACGAAGCCCGAAATGATCCAGCGGTACTTCAAACCGTTTCAAGATGGGTTCTTGATTTTGGACTCGGTTAAGCGGATGGTTGATTTTTTCCGATTGAATCTCTTAGATGAAAACGCGATTGCCGCAGTCGGGAAAATGGACGCGATCTTCTGCCGCAATGTCCTTATTTATTTCGATAAGCCAACTCAGAAGCGCGTGGTCGAAGGCTTTGCCCGGGCTCTGCGACCGGGGGGGTATCTGTTCTTGGGTCACGCCGAATCGATTATGCGCTTGACCGATCTGTACGAGCCGGTTATTTCGGCAAAAGCTATTTACTATCGATTGAGATTCCGTGCCGATTAGCGTCTTAGTGGTCGACGACTCGGCCTTTATGCGGCGCGCGATCAGCAAGATGCTCGAGCTCGAACCCGAGATCGTGGTTAGTGCGACCGCGCGCAGCGGCGAAGATGCCGTCGAGAAGGCCGCGCGGCTGAACCCGGACGTCATTACGATGGACGTTGAGATGCCCGGTATCGGAGGCCTTGAGGCGGTTCGGCAGATTATGGCGGCGCGGAAAGTCCCAATCATCATGGTGAGCTCACTAACTCGTGAAGGTGCCGAAACGACCTTCCGGGCGCTCGATCTGGGTGCAGTGGATTTCATTCCCAAACCGGATTCAGCGTATGTTGAGATCAAGAATGTCGCACGCGACCTGATTGCAAAGGTGCGCGTCTTCGCTCGCCGGCCGGCGCCCGGAACTCCGCCTGCGCGGGAAACGCAGCGCGCGCGAAGACGCACGCTGCGCGAGCGTTTTGAATGTGTCGCGATCGGCACCTCAACCGGCGGCCCCGTCGCCCTCTCCCGAATCATCCCGAAAATTCCGGCCGATTTTCCGATTCCAATCGTTATCGTTCAGCATATGCCGGCCGGTTTTACTCGGCCGCTCGCCGAGCGGTTGGATGCGCAAAGCCATATACGTGTCCTCGAAGGCCATGAGGGCATGATCCTTCGGGCGGGGCTTGCGCTAGTTGTCCCATCCGGAAAGCAACTGCATTTGGCGCGCTCCGGCGGCGAGGTGGAGGTGCGCTTGGTTCCGGATCGCGACCACTCGCTGCACGTCCCGAGCGTCGATGTGATGATCGCGGAGGTCGCACAAATCTACGGTTCGCGATCGCTTGGAGTCATCTTGACCGGCATGGGGCAGGACGGCGTGGCCGGTTTGCGTGAGCTCAAAACCAGGGGCGGCTATGTTGTCGGGCAAGACGAGGCCAGCTCGGTTGTCTACGGGATGCCGCGCGCGGCTTCGGTCGCGGGCTTGGTCGACCGTGTCGCGGCGCTCGACGATATCCCGCCGCTGCTCTGCGAACTAACGAACACTTCCTTCGCACGTTCTTAACTCTTCCTGCTGATTTGCCGCCAGCCAGCGGTAGGAGCCGTTCGAGCTTCGAGGCAATAGAGAGCCGAACGCGTGGCGCTTGAGCGCCGCGATGGAGCGTGGATGAAGCTGAGCCAAGGCTCGCACCGGTATGTTATTGGCGGCGTTGAGTACACCCGAGAAGAGATCGTCCACAAGTATTTGCACTTAGTAAAATACGTGGCCGGCCGGATTTCGATCAACTTGCCGCCGAATGTCGAGCTGAACGATCTGGTCAACGACGGTATCTTAGGCTTGATCGACGCGATCGAGAAATACGACGACGAACGCGGAGTCAAGTTCGAAACGTACGCCATCACGCGAATCAACGGCGCAATTTTGGATGCGTTGCGATCGTTGGATTGGGTTCCGCGCGCCGTTCGGCAGCGCGCCCGCGAGCTGGAGCGCGTCTACCAGGAGTTGGAGATCGAACTGGGGCGAGCTGCCACCGAAGATGAAGTCGCCCAAAAGATGGGCCTCTCGCGAAAAGAGCTCGACGTTCTCATGCAGCGAGTTCGCGGCACCTCAGTGCTCTCGCTCGAAGAGTTCTTGCCGAACGAAAAAGGGTACGAGATTCCGTTGGTGGATACGCTGAAGGACCTCGGTAATGACGTGACCTCCGCAGTCGAATCGCGAGAGGTGAAGGCCGCGCTGGTGCGCGCGGTAGAAGATCTGCCAGCCCAAGAACGAACCGTTATCTCGTTGTACTACTTCGATGGGCTGACGCTCAAAGAGATCAAGAGTGCGCTCAACGTGTCGGAATCGCGCGTCTCCCAGATCCACGCCCAGGCGGTGATCCACTTACGCACAAAACTGCGGACTCTGCGTTCCGACCTGGGATATCGTGAGGGCGACCCCAATGTCAAGCAGAAGTATCTCCGCAAACCGGTGCCGGCAACCGATTAAGAGATAGAGCCCTAGCGCGGGCGAATCGATCCGAAGTGCGGAAGGTATGGCTGATATGGCGATCCGACCTGTCGATCTGCAACTCGCATACGTCGCGGCACCCCAAAATGCGGCCGTTGCCAGCAATGCCCAGGAAGCTCCCCAAATAGCCGCTCGTGCAGCCCAAGCCGCCTTTGCGGCGGAATTCGCCCAGCGCGAAGAGACGATCGAAGAGACCGCGCACGTCGAAGGCAATCGGGTGCGCGGGCGCGGGGATCGTGAATCGGGCGAACAGGCCCAGGCCGACTATGAAGACCAGCATCCCCGTCGCGATAAGGCGCCCGATTCCCCAGCTCTCGGATTAGCCGGTGAAGGCGCGCATTTCATCGACGTAACGGCCTAAATGCTAGATCCGCTAGCGGCACTTGCCGCGCAGGCGGTCGCTGCCGCTCAGAATGCCATTGCCGACGCGGCCCTCAATTTGGGCGTCCCGGCCGACATACTGCAAGCTCAAATCAGTGTCGGGGATTTGCTCACGGCGACGGTGCTTGCGCCCAAGGGCGGCCAAGACTTGCTCGAAATTCTCGGCCAGCAGGTTATCGCGCAGCTGCCGCCCGACGTGCGCCCGGGTGAGAGCCTCGTCCTGCAAGTCACCGGTTTTGACGCAAATCGGATTTTGGTGCGCAATTTGGGGATAGCCGATCCCGACAATCCTCCGTCCGCACTCAATATCGAACTTCCAAAGCAATCGGTTGCCGGCGCGATCACGAGTATCCTCACAAGTGCGGCACCAAAGGCTGCTCTTTCGCAGGCGGCGCCGGCACCGACCACGGTGGGCGCGCTTCGGTCTCCATCCGCAGCCCCACGCGGCCAGCTCGCGCCCCCGCGTGCAGTTTTCGTTGCCGCCTCTGGGCAGCCTCAAGCGCGGGTCGACCCGTTGGAAGCGCGAATTGCCGCGGCGCGGGTCTCGTCGAGCGACTCGACGGTACCGGCGGACTCCGGGACCCTCCGGTCGCGGGAAGCCTCAACGCTGGTTTCTCGCCGTCCGGATATCCTCGCGCGTTCGCAGCTGCGGGCGCCGGCTCGTGTGAGTGCGAATGCGGCCGCAGCACCGCGGGACCATTTGCGCCTCTTGCGGGTTCCGCAAACCCCGTTGACGCTGGCCGCAGTGCGATCGGCTTCTACCGCAGTAGCCCGCTTTCCTGAAGTGCTGGCGCGGCTTGCGGCCGCGCTTCCGCAACTATCGAACGACCCTCGGGTGGCAACGCTGCGGACATTGGCCGGGTTCCTTGCGCGGCTAGATCCGCGCAGCGAGGGCGCATTCACCGCGCAGATCTCGTCGTTCGTCAACAACGTATTGGAGGGCGCTGAAGCGAAACTTTCATCTTTGCTGCGCGCGCATATGACCCTGGATGCGACAAGCTTGCCGCAGACAACGGCACCCCCTTCGAGTACGGTCCCCCAAACGGGGTCAGTCTCTACACATCTGATTGCTCTGACCGCGCAAGCCAAGGCAGCAGAACGCAGCGTCGCGATCGACCACGATTTGAAATCACTCGTGCTTTCGCTGGTGCGCACACCGCCCTCACAGGCAACCCCGGCGTTCTCACAAGCCCTGAGCGATACGCTCGCAACGCTGACCGGCGCGCAACTGGTTACCCTGCTTGCCTCAGTCTCCGACCCGACGATGCTGACGCTAAACCTGCCGATACTCTCCGGATACGGCGGACAGCCGGCCCAAATTCGGATTTCGCGAGACGCACCCAAGGCCGGTTTGAAACTCGATGCGGACAATTTCCATGTGGCCTTTGTGCTTGACACCAAGACGCTCGGGATGGTCGCAATCGATCTTGAGACGGTCGGACGGGCTGTGAAAGTGAACGTGAACGCGGAGCATCCGGCGGCAGCCGATCGCTTTCGAAACTCACTCGGAGATTTGCAAAATCGGTTAGAGCAGCTCCGGTATAAAGTCGCATCGATCGGAGCCCAGGTTGCGGTGCGCGGTGCGGCGCCGATCGAGCCTGCATCCCAACAAGATGGCCATTGGGACATTCAAGCGTGAAGGACCGATACTACGATTTTCGCAAGACCGTCGGCGAACGCCCGACCGCCGCGGCCTTGAGATATGATCCGGTAGGCACCGAGCCTCCCGAGGTGCTCGCGACAGGACGCGGGCTGGTAGCAGAAGAGATCGTGCGCGTGGCTAAGGAACACGGCGTTCCGCTCCACGAAGATGCCGAATTGGTTGAGGCCCTCAGCCGTTTGGATCTGACCGAGGTGATTCCGCGCGAGCTGTATGCGGTGGTCGCAGAGGTGCTCGCCTATGTTTTCCGGCTGGACGCGGATCGAACAGGAGTTCGATAGCTGCAGGCGAATTGGGTGTCTCTGTGAGCTGGTTAACAA
>JBDTCU010000243.1:0-9140 GCA_039923415.1 Vulcanimicrobiaceae bacterium | reverse complement strand
CGCTGCCGCACCTCCGCTCGGCGCCGCGCCGAACGCGCCGAACAGCACGTTGGTGAGCGATCGGTTCATCGCTTTGCCCATCAGAATGGTGAGCAACGTTCCGGATGCGCCGACTAGCGCACCGGCGATGATCAGCACATTGTTGCTTAGCGCGAGTCCGGTGAGCGCGACCGCAAGGCCGGTGAACGAGTTGAGCAGCGAGATAATGACCGGCATATCCGCGCCGCCGATCGGCAAGACGAACAAGATGCCCAGAGCGAGTGCCGCTGCGAGCATTCCCCATAATATCCACGGGAACGGCAACACACCTTGGGTTGCAATAATGGTGACCGCGCCCGCGAGGATCGCAAGTAAAACCAATCCGTTCACGACTTGTTGGCCGGGATAGGTGATTGGGCGGCCGGTCATCAGCTCTTGAAGCTTCAAAAATGCGATGATGCTTCCGGCGAAGCTGAGTGCGCCGATGATCGCGCTCAGGACAATCGTCACACCTTGATCGTACGGAACGGCCGGACCGGCGATCCCGGTCGCCGCCAAACGTTCGAGCTTGAGAAACTCAGCGGTCGATACCAGCGCCGCCGCGCCGCCGCCCGCTCCGTTAAAGAGCGCGACCATCTGCGGCATCGCGGTCATCTTGACGGCGCGCGCCGACCCGAACCCGATCGCGCTGCCGATCACAATGCCGATGCCGATGATCCACCACGAAACGATTCCGGTACCGGCCAGCGTAACCACTAGGGCGAGCAGCATGCCGACTGCGGCTAGACGATTACCGAGACGAGCGGTCGCAGGTGAACTCAAAAAACGCAATCCCAGAATGAACAGAATCCCGGTAACCAGATATGCGAGGTCAAGCCAGGTCGTGCCGAGCACTCCCGCAGTCATTTTTTCACCGTCGGGCGCGGTTTGAACATCTGCAACATTCGTTCGGTTACCGCGAATCCTCCGACGACATTGATCGTTGCTAGAATGACGGCGACCAGCGAGAAGGCCACGCCGAGCGGCGGGTTCGCGACACCGGCTACCACAATCGCGCCGACCAAAACGATCCCGTGAATGGCGTTGGTCGCCGACATCAGCGGCGTGTGCAAGGTTGTCGGGACTTTCGAGATCACCTCAAAGCCGACGAAGACGGCCAGGATAAAAACGGTTATTTCGCTGATAAAGTGCGCGTTCACGAAACCACTCCAATCTCTCCAAGTGCCGCCAGAGTTGGCTCATGAATGATTTTGCCGTCGTGCGTTAGAGTCGTTCCGCGGGTGATCTCATCGCTGAAATCGAGATTGAGCAGATTCTCTTTGAGCAGGTGCGTCAGCAGGGTGTACACATTACGCGAATATAGTTGGCTGGCGTGATAGGGCATCGTTCCGGCGAGATTGGTTTGCCCGATGATCTGAACGCCGTTATCGGTGACGATCGTTTCATCGGGCTGGGTTAGCGCACAGTTCCCGCCCGCCTCGGCGGCTAAATCCACGATAACTGAGCCCGGCCGCATCGCGGCAACCGCTTCTTGCGTAATCAACACCGGAGCGCGCCGGCCCGGAACCAGCGCCGTTGTGATGACGACGTCGGATGCGCCGATGTGGTCGACCATGAATTGGCGCTGCTTATCGATCTGCTCTGCGCTTAACTCTTTCGCATATCCGCCCGCACCTTCGGCATCGCCGCCTAAGTCGATCTCCAGAAACCTCCCGCCCAAACTCATGACTTGTTCTTTAACGACGGCGCGCGTATCGTAGGCGCTGACGACCGCGCCCAGGCGCCGGGCAGTCGCGATTGCCTGCAATCCGGCAACGCCAGCGCCAAGAATAAGCGCTTTAGCCGGCGGGATCGTCCCGGCCGCGGTCGTAAGCATCGGAAAAAACTTTGGGAGAGCAACCGCCGCTAACAGGACCGCTTTGTATCCGGCGATGTTGCTTTGTGACGAGAGCGCATCCATGCTCTGCGCCCGCGTAATTCGCGGAATCGCATCCATCGAGAGGGCGCTAATTCCTGACCTGGCCAATTCCTTGACATACTCAGGGTCGCCGAGCGGCGCCAGAAAGCCAATCACGGCAGTTCCCTTGGCTATCGCTCGCAACTCGTCGGCGCTCGGACGACCGACTTTCAGGACAACGTCGGCATCCGAAAACAAGGCGGCCGGATCGTCAACGATCGACGCCCCGGCCTGCTCGTACAGGCTATCCGGAAATGCGGCGCGCGTTCCGGCACCGCGCTGCACGCGGATGCCGACACCGGCTTTGGTCAATTTGGCGACGGTCTCGGGAACAAGCGCAACCCGGGACTCGTTCGAAGTCTCACGAGGGACGGCAACGTTCATCCCCGCGATTTCAGCGCGCGTTCGGCGAATCCCGTTCTAGTTAATTCGAATCAGGTTGCGAAGCACGCCGATCTTGGCGATCTCGATCTCGACAACGTCGCCGTCTTTGAGGAATTCGGGCGGAGTGCGAGCGAACCCGACCCCCTCGGGGGTGCCGGTCGCGATGATGTCCCCGGGTTCGAGTGTCATGCCTTTTGAAAGTTCGGCGATCAAACGGGGAATCGGGAAGATCATCTGCGCCGTGTTGGAACACTGCCGCCGTTCGCCATTGAGGCGCAGCTCGATTGCAAGTTGTCCGGGATTTGGGATCTCGTCCTTGCCGACGATCCACGGGCCGATCGGGCAGCTATCGTCTAAACTCTTGCCTTTGAACCATTGCAAATGGGCGCGCTGGAGGTCGCGCGCGGTGAGGTCGTTTAAACACGTGTATCCGAAGATCGCGTTCGGCGCATCTGCCTCGCTGATATCGCGCACGGTGTCGCCGATCACAACCGCGAGTTCGGCCTCGGAATCGTATTCCGGAGAGACTCGACCCTGCAACTCGAGGGTTGCGTCGGGATCCGCGATCGCAGTCGGAGCCTTGGTGAAAAACGTCGGAAGCTCGGGAAGTTTCAACTCGCGACCGCCGGCGCGCGCGCCTTCTTTAGCGTGCTCTAAGTAGTTGCGTCCGACGCAGAATACGTTTTTGCGCGGACGTACCGGAGCGGCGAGTTGAACATCGCAGAGCGCAACTGTAGCGTCGGTATGTCGGCGCAGCCGCTCGCTCGGCGCTAAACCGATGTAGTCGAGCAGTGAGTCGCACGAGATCGCCCGAATCCGCTCGCCTTCGATCACTCCGGGACGGATCCGCCGGTCGTGGAAAAAGCTGACGTACTTCATGGTTTTGGTCGCTGGCGCGTTAGGTGCCAGCTCTCGCAGTACCTGCAGTGGTAGGCATGGAGCGCACCGGCCATGCCGTTCATTGCGGCCACCGCGCGAGCGTGCTCTTGGGTTTCGTAGCGATCTTTTGAGTTGCAGCTCCGTTCGAGATCGGCGTCGATCGAGCGATCGAATTCATCTCGATTACGCAGCCACCAATCCATTACGGTTTATGAGTCGGTTTAGGACTCGGTCCGACAATCTGGTCGAACGACGGAAAGGCTTTGCGCGCTTTGGCAGCGCGCGCGTTATCGGCGTTGAGCATTTCGTTGGCCGCGCCGAGTTGGTTGCCCCAGTCTCCTCCCGCCGAAAGCAGCTTGATCCCGCGGTCGACTGCGTGAGTGTGCGGATTATAGTCGTAGGTTACCCGGTACATGCCGATAGTCGCGCTCCCATTGGGGTGACGAATCCACATCTGCAGCACGTTGCCATACGTCTTTGCGTTAAAATTAAGGTCCTTGCATGATTTTCCAGATTTCACGAGGACGACTTGACCCTTGGCGTTCACTTCGACGGTAAACTCGGTGTGCAGCTTCGCCTTGGGCAGATTCGGCGTC
Organism: Vulcanimicrobiaceae bacterium; assembly: GCA_039923415.1. Classification (GTDB taxonomy): domain Bacteria; phylum Vulcanimicrobiota; class Vulcanimicrobiia; order Vulcanimicrobiales; family Vulcanimicrobiaceae; genus JALYVT01. The sequence goes on along the minus strand of JBDTCU010000243.1, from coordinate 5,345 downwards.
GGCAATGGACGCGGCGTCGCAGCCAACAACATCAGGGCGAACGCGAGCATGAGCGCTCGTATTGAGGTGCGTTTCATCTACTCTTTAATTACGGGAAAGCGCGGCGAAGGCGTGCCCGCACGATGCGCAGGCCACGACGACTTGATAGGTTGCGGCGTAATCGCGCAGGAAATCTGTCGGTATATCATTGCCGCAGTAACGGCAGCGTACCGACGTTGGGTTCCCTTGCGGAGCTTGCTCGTCCACTACGGCTCCTTCGACGCATTGCGGATTACATGCCTTTGCGCGCGAGGCGTCGAATGGCACGGGTAATGCCCCGACAGTCCCCTTTTGTCGCAACTGCGTTGCTTTGCGCCCTGCTGGTGAGCGTTTTGCCGGCCCAGGCCGGTCGCCAAATCGTCGATCTGCATAAACTAGACGCCTACTTTGCCCTCTTTGCCCGCGATTCAAACGTTCCGTGGAAAGCAACCACCGTTCGGCTGGACACCTATTCAAGCGCTCCCGTGCAATTTTCCGCGTACGAAGTCGATCCGGCCGATGTCATCATCGCAGGTTCGAACGTGCGCCCGCGCGCGATCGACGTGGGCCGGTATAAACCGGTTGTACATTGGACGTTCACGCCGCCCGGCGGATACCGCTTTCAATCCAGTGAAGTGCCGGTGCCGCTCGGAACTCGCGAAGGCTTTTTCGTCGTGGAAGCGCGGCGCGGTTCGATCGGCGAGCAGGTCTGGATCAATCGCACCCGAGTGGGTTTGCTCACTAAAGAATCACCCGGCGGAATGCTGGTTTACGGAGTCGATTTGGGAACCGGACGCGCGCTGGATCGCTTGCGCGTTTCATTTGTCGAGGGAAATCGATTCGTCGATCGCTACTCCGATGCACACGGTATCGTGCGCTGGCACGGTAAGCCGCGTCCGATCTTCGCGCTTGCGACTTGGGGCCAAAGCTCGGCATTCGTTTCGTTCTTACCGGAGGCGCCGCTGCCGGCCACGATCGTTGGGGTGAAGGTTGACTCAGCGGTCGTCCACGGCGGCGACGACGTTCGGGTGGTTGGCTTTGCTCGTTCGCGGAGCGGTTCGAGGCTGAAAGTGACCAGTGGAACGGCGGAGCTTACACTACGTCTTCGCGGCGCGGTCGTAGCTGCGTCGAACGTGCGGCTGGACCCTGCGGGTGCATTTACCGCGACCATGCATCTTCCGCAAAACAGCCCCAGCGGTGACTACGCCGTGCTTGCAGTAGTAAACGGCGCGACGGCCGGCACTTCGCTGCACGTCGATGCCAACGCGGATGGTTTAGCGCTCGAGATTCTTCCACCGTGTGAAGGCTTGTGCAGCGCCCAATCGGATGTGCCGATCGTTCTCAAAGCCAGCCGGGCCGGGATACCCGTCCCTAACGTTCACGTTCACGTGAATGTGATTCGATCGCCGCACATCTATCTAACCTACACTCCGACCCAGACGCCGTGGGGCACGACCTCCTGGTTGGACACAGCCGTGCTTACCGATTCCAAGGGCGAAGCGCGCGTTCGGATCGCGCGCCCTACCGATGGTCTCGCATCGACATACGGCATACGAGCCGATGCGGGCGGGGCTACCGCGGCTACTCGAATTATCGTGCCGACATCGTCGATCGCGCTCCGGCTTCACGTCGATGACGCCCAGCAGAGTCTCGGCAGCGCGTTAGGTTTCGATCTGTATGCCGTGGAGGTCGCGACCGCCCGTCCCCTCGCCAAGGTCACCGCGCGCGTGCGTTTGGTGCACGGCAATTCCGCGCAGGAGCAAGTCCTGAACCTTGACGCAGATGGACATGCTCGAGGGAGCTTTAGTTCACCTGAAATCGGCGACAATTTGATCATCGCGAGTGCCGTCGCCGGCGGTGACGACGTTCTCGACGCTCAAGAAGTACAAGTCGTTCCCCAAGCATTGTTGGAGAACGCCGGCGGAACCAGCTCCGACGTGACGATCGACTTGAACAAACCGATTTACTCGGCGGGGGAACGCGTCGACGCGAGTGCCTCGGTTGGGGGATCGTCCGGCGACGCGTTATTTACGCTCGAGAGCGCGCAAGACGCCTTGCCGGTGCTGGCGGCGGACAACTCAGGCCGCGCAGTTGCATCGTTCAAAGCCGGGGATGCGTCGGGTGAACTGGCAATCGGCGCCGCTTTCGTCAGCGACGGGAGTTTGCGTTGGAGCACCTCGCCACTCGTGCTCTCGGCGCCGGGCCGGCCCGTTCCGGCGCCGCTCAAACTCGAGCGGCAAAACTTTTCACCAAACGAAAATGCAACCATTCGAATAGATGAGGAGAGACCGACGAGCGGAACCCTGGTTCTTCGTATGACTCAAGGCACCCCGAGCGGCTCGGCGCTCTTTGACACCGCGCCCGACCTATTGGATATCGGGACGACCACCACCCAAGACAGCGCACCTAGTCTCCCGTCATGGCACCCCTGGGTCGACTCGACCGGAACGCGCGCGCCGGTGATCGCGTTCGAGCGCCGCGCCGGAAAAGCGCCGCAAGATTTCTCACTAGCCGATGCCGATACCAAAGATCTGTATTGGAAGATCGATCGCAATGCCGGCGAGACCGTTCAAGTACCGGTACCCGGAAAGCCGGGGCGGTACGTGCTTTCAATGTTAAAGATCGACGATGACGGCCGCGTGAGCGCTTCCAGTTCGGATATCGTCGTCCGATGAGCGAACGTGTGCTGATGCTGCTGGATTCCTACGGACTCATCTATCGTGCGTTTTTTGCACTGCCGCCGCTTACTACCACTAAGGGAATGCCGATCAACGCGGCTTACGGTTTCACCATGATGCTGAATAAGCTGATCGCGGACGAGAAGCCGACCCATGTGATCGCGGCGTTTGATAAGGGCGCGCCGCAAGCCAGAATCGATCTGTTCAAAGACTACAAAGCCCATCGAGACGAGACGCCAGGCGATCTGCGCGGTCAGTTTGCGCTGGTACGTCAAGTCCTTGACACGTACAAGATTCCCATCATCGAGCAGACCGGTCAAGAAGCCGACGATGTGATCGCAACGCTCGCGCGTCACGCAACCGCCGCTAAACAGCGCACGCTGGTCGTGACCGGCGATTTGGATTTGCTGCAAGTCGTCAACCAAAACGTGACGGTATTGGTCACGCGTCGAGGCATCACGGACCTCGGACGTTACGATCCCGCGGCGGTTCGCGAGCGCTTCGACCTTGAGCCGGAGCAGCTCACCGACTATCGGGGTCTTAAAGGCGATCCCTCAGATAATCTTCCCGGCATCCCCGGAATCGGCGAAAAAACCGCGATCAAATTGATTAAAGCCGCCGGTTCGCTAGATGCGCTGCTGGCCGATCCAAGCTTGGCGGGGTCGCCGAAACTGCAGCGTTTGATCGAAGAGCACGGAAAGCAGGCCCAAATCTGCCGTGACGTCTCGGTGATTCGCGACGACCTTCAGATCGAAATCGACTGGGAGGCAAGTCACTATGCGCCGCCTGCCAACGATGCGCTTTACCGGCTGTACAGCGAACTCGAATTCAGAACGCTGCTGAATAAACTCGAGGTGCCGCTCGAGATGCCGCTTTTTGCCGACGCCAAAACACTAACCGGAAATTGGTCGTCGTATCTTGCGGCGACCGACCCGCCGGATTATCGGCACCTTGCCGCCCAGATAACCTCGCTCGCGCATAGCGAACAGCTTGCGCTGGTGATCCGGGACAGCGCTGAAATGGGGATCAGCGCCGCCGCCGGGAGCGGGCTCTCGTTCTTGACTGCGGCCCTCGAACGCGACCCGGTGCGCTCGGCGTTTGCTGCGCTCTGGAGCTGCGGAGCGAAGATAGCCGGGTACGACCTGAAAAATCTGCTGGCCCTGCTTCATCGATACGGCTTCGAGCCGCGAGCGTTTAACGACGATGCGATGATCGGGGCGCATCTGCTCGATCCATCGCGTTCGTTTGCGAATCTGGGAGATGCGGCGGGCGAGTTCTTGCACCTGAGCGTGCCCGAGAACGCCGCAGCTTATGCCGATGCGACGCTGCAACTCGTTGCCAAAGAGCGCGAACTGCTCACTGCGCGGAATCAGCTGGCGCTCTACACCGACGTCGAAGTTCCATTGGCAGCGATTTTAGCGAAGATGGAGTGGACCGGCATCAAGATCGATCCGAGCGAACTGCACGTGCTGTCGTCCGAAATTGAGATTGCAACCGCCCGTCTGAAAAAGCAGATCTTCGATTACGCCGGCGAGGAGTTCAACATTGGCTCGCCCCAACAGCTCGGCACGATCTTGTTCTCCAAATTGCAGATTCCGGGCGGAAAGAAGAACAAGACCGGCTGGGCAACCGGCGTCGAGGTCCTGCAAGCTTTGGCTGCCGAGTATCCGATCTGCGCAGCCGTGCTGGAGTACCGGGAAGTAACCAAACTAAAGAACACCTACGTCGATGTAATTCCGCAGGTCATGAGTCCCGATGACGGACGACTGCGCACGATTTTCAACCAAACCAGTACGGCAACCGGACGGTTGAGTTCGACGAATCCGAACCTGCAAAACATTCCGGTACGCAGCGAGCTGGGCCGGCGGATTCGCAAAGCCTTTGTTGCACCCGACGGCGACTATTGTTTGCTGGCCGCCGACTATAGTCAAATCGAGCTGCGTTTGATGGCGCATCTCTCCGGCGACGAAGCGATGCGCAGTGCCTTTCACGATCGTCAGGATATCCACGATTTTACCGCGCGACAAATCTTCGCCGTCGGGACGGGCGGTGCGGACGGCAACCAGCGCCGCATGGCCAAGGCCGTAAACTTTGGACTGCTCTACGGAATGTCCGACTTTGGATTAGCCCAGCGCTTAGAGATCAGCCGCGCCGAAGCAAAAGCGATGACGACCGCCTACTTCGCGCGCTTTCCGACCGTACAAACGTTTATCGATGAAATGCTGGCGCGCGGCCGTACCGACGGCTATGTCAGCACGATTCTCGGCCGGCGTCGTTACATGCCGGCTTTGATGTCGAGCAATTACATGCTCCGTTCCGCAGCCGAGCGGGAAGCCACCAACGCACCATTGCAAGGCAGCGCGGCCGACTTGATGAAACTCGCCATGGTTCGGATCGAGAGGGCGCTGGCGGCGGCGAACGTCGATGCGCGAATGCTGCTGCAGATTCACGACGAAGTCATCTTTGAGGTCCACGAGCGAGACCTGCGGGAACTGGCTGCGATCGTGCGGTGCGAGATGGAGGGAGCGATGACGCTGAGCGTTCCGTTGGAAGTAACGCTTAAGACCGGGAACAATTGGTACGACGTCGAGGCTCAGTCCGATCTTTAGCGTGCTCGTGCTTGCGGCTCTGCTGGCGCAGCTAAAAACG
>JBDTCU010000242.1:0-4323 GCA_039923415.1 Vulcanimicrobiaceae bacterium | reverse complement strand
CAAGTTGCGCCGAGGCGCCTTCGCGCTGCACCGCTTCTTGCAGGGCGCGATCACTCGCGAACAGGTTGTAGTTCTCCAGCGGCGGCGGCTGGTTGTTCACTTCGTGGGTGGCCATGGAGAGGGACTACGGCTGTGGTTTGAGTTGTTCCGCTTTACGGGATTTCAGCATCGCGGCGATGAGCATCGCGAGCACTGCCAGAGCGGCGAAAATCTCATAGGCGGTTTTGAAGCCGCGCAGATCATTCGCCGCGATCCCAATGATGCCGCCAGCGATCGAGGCACCCACGATCTGTCCCATAATCAAGAACTGGCTGAGTAGGCCGACCGCCGTCGAGCGAGTCACCGCAGTCGTTTCGTTGGTGACGATGAAGCGGGTCGGTGCGCCCAGCAATGCACCAAAACCTATGCCGGCTACCAGCATTGCAAGGATTGAAAGCCACAGCGATCCGAAGCCCAGCGCAAAGATTACCAGGCCGATCTCGGTAAAAAGACCGCCGATCAGCAGAACATCGCGACTTCCGATTCGATCCAGCATGCGACCCGAGATCGGAATGACTGCCACAAAAACCAAAGCGCCGACTGCAGCGATCAAGCCGGCAGCCGCGTAGGAAAGATGCTGGGCCACCACCAGCACGGTTGGAATGAAGAACAGCGCACCCTCGAGCATCCCGATAACCACTTCCAGCGCATAGGTTTTTGTAAGTTGACGGTTCGTGAACAGCACCGGCGCAATAACCGGCGATACCGAATTGCGTTCCCAGGCCGCGAATCCGAGAAGCAGTACAGCCGCCAGCACGAGGGACCAAATTGACGGGCGCGACAATCCAAACATCAGCGCTAGCAGCCCGAGACTGAGCAGACTTAGCCCGACCACATCCAGCGGGCCGCGCACACGGGGTGCGTTGACCGGCACATGTTTGGTTGCAAGGTACGTTACAACGATTGCGAGCGGAAAGTTCGCGGCGAAGATCCAACGCCAAGAGATGAAGTGGGTCACGATGCCGCCGAACGTCGGACCGATAATCGCCGCCACACCCCAGGTTGCAGCCACCAGGCCGAGTGCTGCACCTCTGCGGTTGGCCGGTACCGCATCGCCGATGGCTGCGGTTGCAACCGGGAAGATTCCGCCTGCGCCAAAGGCTTGAATCGCGCGCGCGAGTAGAAAGATGCCGTAGTTCGGCGAGAAGACGGCGATCACGCTTCCGAGCGCAAATGTCAAGACGCAGCCGATATAGACCGGACGACGACCGTAGCGATCGGCCAGCGTGCTGGTGATCGCAATGCTCACCACTGTTACCAGCAGATAGAGGGTAAAAATCCAAGCCAGGTCGCCGGTGGGAACGCCGAAGCTGACCCCGATTGCCGGCAATGCCGGCGAGAGAACGCCTAAGTCGAGTGCGCCTGCAAACACGCCGAGCCCCAGCGTAAAAAGCAGCGGAAGCGTGGAACGGTCGAGCGCGTGACCGGCGAGCTCGACCGGTTTACGCAACGATTCGATCGATCACCATAATCACGCACATCAGCGCGAGGTAGACCAGCGAATACTTAAAGAGATGCCTCGCCCAGGAATTGCCGCCGTCGGTAAGCGTGCGAACCGCGTCCAGCACAAAGATGCCGCCGAGCACCGCAGCGGCTCCAAAGTAGAGTGCGCCCATGATATGCAGCGGGTAAAGTGCCAGCGATCCCAACACTAAAATGATGCTGTAAACGAGGATCTCGATTTTGGTGCGTCTGACGCCTTTGACGTTGGGCAGCATCGGTATGTCGGCTTTATCGTAATCGATCTCGGTCATCAGCGCCAGCGACCAAAAATGCGGCGGGGTCCACAGAAAGATCAGCGCGAACAGACCCAGCGCCGGACCGCCGATCGTTCCGGTTACCGCGGCCCAACCGACTAGCGGCGGAATCGCCCCCGCGGCTCCGCCGATAACGATGTTGAGCGGCGTCGTGCGCTTGAGCCACATGGTATAGATAATGACGTAGTAGGCATTGCCGGCTAGCGACAAGGCTGCAGCTAGCGGGTTGACCATAAAGAACAGTATAACAAACGACAACACGCCGATTGCGACTGCGAAGATAGCGGCGTTGCGAATCGAAATCCGGCCGGTGGGAACCGGCCTGGTCCGAGTTCGCCGCATCAACGCATCGATGTCGCCGTCGTAAATGCAATTGAATGCGCCGGCCGAAGCAGCCGCCAGCGCCCCGCCCAGCAGCGTCCAAAAAATCAGGCGCAGCGGAGGAATCCCGCGTTGCGCCATCAGCATCGCCGCAGCAGTCGTGATCAGCAGCAGATAGATAATCCGCGGCTTGCTCAGTTCGTAGTAGTCGGAGATTGTGCCGAGCATGCCGTGTAGATGCGGTGCGGTTCTGCCTTCGACGCGAGAGAGGGTGCTGCTCATCCAGCCACCGGGCGTCGGAACGGGAGTATATCCAGCGATGCGAACGTGGTCGCAACCACAAACGATAGGAAGACGAATACGGCGTTGGCGGCATGGGCTTCACGCAGGTCGATCGGTAATCGCAGCGTGACGTTTAACAACCCCAGCAGGACCTGTACGAAGATGAAGAACGATCCCAAGCTGACCGCAATTCGTACGCGGCTCGAGGCGCGCCAAACGAAGGCAAGGGCGAATGACGCTGCGGCGCACAAGAGAGCGGCTGCTGCTACGAAGCGGTGAAGCATTTGAACATATTGACCATCGGTATATACCACGATCTTACCCGCGCATCCCGGGAGCGAGAGGCACGCTAGCCCGGCCCCACTGGAGCTGACGTATGCACCGACGCACATCGTAACGAATGCGATCAGGGTCGTCCCCGCCAGCATGCCGGCCAGCGCAACTTCATTCCGGTTGGCGTCCGGCGCCGATGGCCGGCTTGTGCAAAGGACGCGCGCGAAGATCGAGATGGCAACCAGTGCGGCGACGAAGGCCATGGCCGTTCCCCAATGCAGCACCACCGAAATCGGGCTGTTGGAGAGATAGACGGTGGCTGCGCCCAGCAGTATTTGGACCACGAAGAGAGCGGCAATAAGATACATGGTAAAGCCGATTGGAGTCGGCGCCTTGCGGTAACGCCAGGCGACCACGACGACGGCAAGCACCAGCGGGCTCACAAGGAAGGCCAGCAGCCGATGTGACCACTCCCAAATGGTCCCATCGGCAAAGGAAGGGATCAGCTTTCCGTGACAGAGCGGCCAGTCCGGACAGGTCAGCCCGGCTCCGTTAATTCGAGTCCAGCTGCCCATTAACGCGGCGAGGAAGGCTACAACAGCGGCCACCAGGGCTAATCGCCAAAGCGTTTTCATCTAGGCTTAAAGTCTAGCTAAAGGATGCTCTCCCAGGCAACGACCCCTGTCGCTCGCAGATCTATGGCTCGGCCGCCTACGACAATCCCGAGCGACTGCGGCTCGACCGCCAGGCCGAATCTTAGCAGCCGGAGACGGCGCCCAGCGTATGCTGGTTGGCTAAGGCTTCGTCGTTACTGATGCCCGAAACGCGCGCTTGAAAATCGGCTGCCGCATTTGCCGCGAGCTGATCGTCGCTGAGCTTCTGCTCTAGCGAGGTATTCGGCAAGAGCTGGCCGGCATCTTGAGAACTGACTCGGCGCGGTGTGTTTCCGGGAGCGACCTCGCGCGGAAAGATCGCGCGCGGATCCTCCGAGCCGAAGACGGCCATGTTCATCGATTTCTGGGAATCATCGAGTTCGGACATGTCTTTGTAGTCCATCTTTGCGAGGAATCCGTTGAGGTCGTTGCCGACCTGCTTCTGCCGATAGAGCGCGCCGCCGAGCAGATCGGCGAACGCCTTGAGTTCGATTCGCTGGACCGGATCGCGCGATTTCTCGGCGATCTCGCGCAACTTCGCGACTTCGCCGATGCCCGAAACAGCAGCCAATTTCATGTCTTTTGCGAGATCGCCCAGAGCCTGCAGTTCGTTGCGCCGCTGGATCACATTTTTCTGCAGATCTGCATGCTGCAATGTCGCAATCGTTGAGGCTACGACCGAGTCGTTGTGCAGCGCTGAGGTGATCGCGCCGTTGGCATGAACGGCCAACTCCGCGCAGGCCGCGGTTGCTCGAATGTGCACGATCTCTTTGAGCGGCGGGGCGCTGCGAAATATCGGCGCCGACGATGGACTCGGCGATGCGGCGGTTGCCAGCGCGGCAATGAAGATGAAGAGATCGAACATCGGTAGTCCTGACCCCGTTTGGAGATTGTGTACCTCTACAATGCGCCTCTGCCGGGGGCTGTGACAAGCCCCCCGGCGAACCGAGCGGGCCTGTGAAAAAATCCCCGCCCGCCGCACTATGAGGCGCCTCGCC
>JBDTCU010000241.1:0-2783 GCA_039923415.1 Vulcanimicrobiaceae bacterium | reverse complement strand
GCGCGACACGACCTGGAACGATCAAGAGATCGTCAAACTGCAATACCAAAAGAACCTCGGAACCAATGCGTATTTCCGGATTTACGGATATACCTACTACTCCGATTGGCTGCAGTACGGGCCCGAGAGCACGTTTGCGAACTACGCTTCGCCGACGTCTCCCGATTACGAACTCAGCTCACACACGCGCGGCGTCTCAGCCTCGTTTGCGGATCAAATAAATGCAAAAAACTTGATTAACCTGCAAGCCTCTTACACCACCGCGAACAGCGTGCGTGATAACAACACCCAGATGCTCAACGGATTCGGCCCCGGCAAGCGCTCCAACTTCGCGGTTGCCGTCGACCCGAACAATCCATTGAGCGGCATCTGCTACAATGCGGCAACCAGCATAGCGACGCCGCAGTCATGCAACAACCAAACAGGTGCCCCACCGGCAACGTGGGCAACCTGGGCGAACGCGGCCGCCGGAACCATTCCAAACATCAGTGGGTCGACATGCGGCACCGGACCGTGCCAATTCTTCGTCGCTGAAAACAGCCTCTACGCTACGTATAACAGCGTGCGGCCGGTCTTCACGGCATTTTCGGCTACGGACGAGTTCCGTCCATCCGATAAACTACTGTTGAATCTGGGCGGCCGACTCGATCGCTTCGAATTCAACGGTTCCAATACCGTGACCGATGCTGCACGGCAGTTCTGGTTCAACGCGTACAACCAGGATAATTGCATCTTCACCGCAACCGGAGCCCCGGTCGACAAGAGCTCGCCCGCCCTCGGCATATCGCCGACCTCGCCGTGCCCGAGCGGATATACAACGGCGAATTTGCAGAATACCCCAAGTCAGGTGCTCTCGTACAACGTCTTCCAGCCGCGCGTCGGCGGAACGTATACGTTTAATCCGGACAGCGTTGTGCGTTTCAGCTACGGCAAGTATGTTGAGCCTCCAAATACGGCGTACGAACAGTACGACACCTTGCAAGAGAACCTGCCGGCGCTCTTAGGCGGCTCGTTCTACAAGTTCGGGTTCAATACACCCGGTCACGAAGTTCGTCCGCCGATCTCGTACAACACCGATATCTCGTTCGAACATCATTTCAAGGGAACCGATTGGTCGTTCACGTTTACACCGTTCCTGCGAAAGACGCGCGATCAAATCCAAAACTTCTTCTTGGACCAAGCCACCGGATTCATCTCCGGCCTGAATGTCGGGAAGCAAACCTCGCGCGGATTTGAGTTCCAACTGAATAAAGGCGATTTCGATCGCAATGGTCTATCGGGCCAGCTGTCGTTTGCCTACACCAACAGCTATATCAACTATGGCACGTTGGCTAACGGCACGACGGTCGTCTCGCAGATCAACAACGACATCCGAAATTACAATGCGTACACCAAGGGCTGTGCAACCGGCTCGGCCTCGGCGGCGCTTTGCGGTTCAACCTCCAGCGGAGCGACCGCTGCGGCCTGCTTCAACCCAGCCGGCGGACCCGATCCGACTTGCGCGACGGCCGGCGATATCGGCAACCCCTATTGGAATGCTCCGGTTCAGAATACGTTAGACTCGGGCGCAAACTACGCGGTTTACGATATCTTCCCGGGCGGCATCGGCGGTTCGGCGAACTCGTTCACCGCGCCGTATGTCGGAACGCTTATCTTGAATTACAAACACGATAAGTGGGCATTTACCCCGACCATGCAGTTCCAAGCCGGCAACCGCTACGGCTCGCCTGAAACCACTCCAGGCGTCGATCCGGCCGCTGGAGGTTGTGGCACACTGGCGGCGAGCGCCGGTGATCCGCGGTATCCTTATGGGAACCCGGGACCGAATGCATACAACGCGGTCACTTGCAGTGGAACTTTGGCTGCAATTCCGAATAACTTCACCGGGCAATTCGATCAGCCCGGGGCGTTCCGGAATCCCTCGCAGATCTTGGCAAATCTTCAGGTCAGCTACGAAGCCTCGCCAAAGCTCACCATCACCGGAACCTTCGCAAACTTGATCAGCCGCTGTTTCGGTGGACAAACCGAGGCCTGGACGGTCAGTAATCCCAACGTTTGCAGCTACAGCATCATCAACAATGCTGGAGCCTTCCCGCCGGTCGGCAACGTCTATAATCCGGGCGCTCCGATCCAACGGTTGGTGCAGTATCCGTACGGCGCCTATCTGGGCGCAACCAACATCGATAGCAACTCCACCGCCAGCGCGGGTGCAAAAGCCCCGTTCAACTTCTATCTGGACGCAAAGATCAAAATCTAAAGCGTCGGAAGAAGCCGCGAGGGGCCTCCGCAATTGCGGGGGCCTTTTCGTTTTCGCGCGAACCTTCGGCGGCGATGCAGTATGGATATCAATGCGAAGATTGCGAGCGAGCGATCTGGCCCGCGACCACTCGCGCGGAGCTAGCCTGGCTGAAAGATCGCGTTCACGTGGTGCGCGAGGTTGCCAAGCACACCCAAACCGGCCTCGACACCTGGATCGTGGAGGGCCTGGAGTTTCTCGACGACCACCGGGATCATAGTATCATCGTAGTGAGCCGAAGGTGAGCGATTACGACGCGTTCGCCCGTGAGTACGCCGCGCACGCATCTACCGGTCTTCACAACGCCGGCTACGAGCGTCCCGCGATGCAGGCACTGCTTGGCAACCTGCGCGGTCTGCGGGTCCTGGATGCCGGCTGCGCAGCCGGCGAACACAGCGCGCATCTGCCGGAGTGCGGCGCCGAGGTGATCGCAATCGACCGAAGCGCAGCGATGATCGCGATGGTGCGAGCACGTTTTGGCGACCGC
>JBDTCU010000240.1:0-2908 GCA_039923415.1 Vulcanimicrobiaceae bacterium | reverse complement strand
GGCGTCTGTTCCTCCATTGCCAGCCGCACCGTTGTGGAACCGCGTGGGGTCATGGCGAAGACGGCCGGATGTGTGCGCGCCCGATGCGAGCGCGGTACCCCCGAGCGAGCGGCAAGGCGGTGATGATACAGCGGTTTTCGCGATCTCACGGCGCTCTGCTTATGCAACGCACGGCGCGCAAGCGGATGATGGACGCTTGCGTGCACCGGCTTCGCTGTCAAAACGGGCTTTTTCCGGACCTTCGGGATTGCGCGACTCGCCGCATGACGGCGAACGACGGGCGTTTTTGGAGTGACTGCAAAACCGATCTGCGCGGCCGGCTGTGCAACATCATCCGACCGATGAAGCATCATTCCCACAAAGACGCCGGCAGCCACCACAACAGCACCAGCCGCAGCCAATAAGATCCCTCGCAGCCGCGAATAATCGGCGCTGTCTTCTGTCCAGTCGGCCGAGCGCACTACCTGCAAAACGATCGGCGGCGACAGTTGCGCAATCGCGCGAGGGTTCAGCCTCAAAAAATGCAAAACGCGTTCGACGAGCTCGTCATCCGACAACACCGCGCGTATGGCTTCGGTCGGTGATTCGGCCGGTACACCGGCGGTAATGCTGGCAAGAAGATGCTCGCGGTGATACGCACCTAGCCGCGGAAAGCTGTCAATCAGCTGGTCTTCGAGCAGGGGTCTCGAAAGCGAACGAAGGTGGCTACCCACGGCAATCTGGATTTCAAAGGGATCCGAGATGGCCAGCACTTCATCGATCTGGGGGCGCGACTTCAGCAACATCGGCGTTTGCAATGCTACAGCGCGCATCCCCCATCGGGCAGTGGCTTCCAGGGAGTAGCCTCGGGGCCGATAAGCCTAACCGCCCGCCCAGGGTTTAAGCGAGCCATTGCCGCTCGAGTAACGGCTTAAATCGCCGAAGGGCGGGCGTCCCCTCGCGTAGCAGTACCCCGCTACGGAGGAAGAGCAATGCCGAAATTCGTTATCGAGCGCGAGATTCCCGACGCTGGCAATTTTACGCCCGCACAGTTGCAAGCCATATCTCAAACCTCGTGCGGCGTGCTCCAGGAAATGGGGCCGTCTATACAGTGGGTCGAAAGTTTCGTTACGGATAACAATATCTATTGCGTGTACAACGCCAAGGATGAAGCGCAGGTGCGGGAACATGCCAAGCGCGGCGACTTTCCTGCAAATGCAGTAAACCGGGTGCGGTCACGCATCGACCCGACCACCGCCGAATCGCGTTAGGGCCGCTCTGAATCGTCTAACGCCGGCGTTTTCTTGGCGCTCGTTCAGGGATAATCGTGAAAGGCTTTCCACCGCGCATACGCAGCGTTTGAAAATCACGATAGTCCACGGTCAGTACGCGCGAGGTTCGCAGCCGTTCGGCTGTTGCGACGACCGAAGCATCGGCTAAGCCGAGATCGAGCGACGCATATTGCTCGACAAGTTCGCCGCACCGTGCAGCGTCGGCGAGCGTGAGCGGCTCCAAAACGAAGCGCCCGGTGCGAATCTCGCCCAAGAAGTCCAACTCCGCTGCAAGGCCGAGGCGTTTGCGTAGCATATAGTCGAGTTCGCCGAGACAGGCCATCGGGATATGCACCGCCTCCCGCAAGCCTGTAATGGCATCTCGGACGGTTGCGTGGTGCGCGTCGTCTGCATCGTATATCGCATACATCGCTCCCGTGTCACCGACGATCACCAGCGCCCCCGCCGGGCCGCGTCGGCGAGAATCGTTTTGCGCTCACGGGCACCTTCACCGCTGCCGCTATTATATTGACCCGCGCCTTGAGGAAGGGGCGCCGGCTCGGTATGAATTAAAAACGAGATTGCCTTTCGAATCAGTGCCGCCGGCTTGGTATTCTGCTCGAGCGCCATCGCCTTTAATCGCGCAAGCTCGACCTCGTCCAGATACACGGTGGTTTTTTGCATGGGCAAATATACCATATGTGTCCGCCTTATACAACATATGGCAAACTGCTAAGTTACGGCAGCACGCAGTTGCGGCGTCAGCGGAGTTCGCGCCAGCCACGCCGTTGCAATGCCGACTTGATGTGCAAGCAGCGACAGCGCTTCGACCTCGTCCGGCAGATACGGTGTCCGGTCGGGCTTTGGACCGCAACACAGAAAACCCAGTAGTTCGGCGCGCAGCGTCATCGGCAGGAACAGCATGTGATGGCGCGCGTCGGAATCGTCGTCGATTTCGAACGGCTCTTGCCAACGCCGCAAACGCAGCGGCACGGCATCGTTGAAAGCATACGCAGCCGGCGATACCACCGCTCCGCTCGAACTTGAGAGCGCATACGCCTCGCCGGTGCGCAGATAGCATGCGATGCCGAGCGGTTCGATGCAGTGCTGCACGGTTTGGCACGCCACATCCATGATTGCTTGCGCGTCGGTCGAGACATCGGCTTCGCGTGCGACTCGCGCAATCGCTTCCAGTCCTTTTAGTCTTTTTCGGAAGAACATCTGCGTGAGACGCGCCTCGACGAAGCGGTGAATCGATCGCGCCGATATGCCCAAGACCAAAACGACGCCAAGTGTAACGACCTGCGGTGCAAAGCCGTTTTGGTTCGATACGCCGACGGACTGCTCGAAGATGCGGCCGATTGCCCATTCCGCTGCAATGAAACTGCCGACGATAATAATCGATACGACGCTAAACACCGTAGCCCGCGTGACCAGAATGTTGAGATCGACGAGCCGGTGGCGCAGCACTGGGTAGGCAACCCCGAACGCCAAGAAAAACACGATCCCGGCACCCAAGACGTCGCCGTAGTGTGACCTCAGAATCGGATAGACGCCGAGCAGAGCCGTGAGCGGTCCGATCGCTCCAATCGCATCGGCCAGCAGCCAGCAGCCGCCTAGCCATCTCGTCGCCGTCCGGAACTCTGCGGGTGCGGTTG
>JBDTCU010000239.1:0-4534 GCA_039923415.1 Vulcanimicrobiaceae bacterium | reverse complement strand
TGCCCGAAACGTCGCCGACGATATCGGTCACCTCGGAAACATCCGGCTCCGGTCGGCGCTTAAAGACGATTGCCAGCGAGCTGTTGAGGCGCTTGGCGAAGAGCTCGGCGCGGTGGACGCCGCCTGCGTCCGGCGATACAACCACAATCTTACCATCGCAGAGACCGACCTTTTTAAGGTAATTGCAGAGGACCGGCATGGCCATTAGGTTGTCGACCGGTCCATCGAAAAAGCCCTGGATTTGGGCGGCATGCAGGTCGAGAGTGACCATCCGCTTGGCACCGCTTATCTTAAGCAGATTGGCGACGACTTTGGCGGAGATCGGCTCGCGGCCTTTGGTTTTCTTATCTTGTTTGGCGTAGCCGTAATACGGAATTACGGCCGTAATCCGGGCGGCGGAGGCTCGCTTGAGCGCGTCCACCATCAGCAAAAGTTCCATGAGCGAATCGTTGACGCTGTTGCCGTTGGGCGCTTTGCAGATCGACTGAATCACGAAAACTTCGGAGCCGCGAACGTTCTCGCTGATCTCCACGCGGCATTCTTCGTTCTTGAACTTCGAGACCAGCGCTTTACCGACGTGCAGCTTCAGGCGCTTAGCGATCTCTTCGGCAAGCTCACGATTCGAGTTTCCGCTAAAGAGCAGCGGGTTATGGCTCAACGGTGAATTCTCCAAGCAGACGGGCGGAAGAGCTTGTTCACGCGAAGGCGGGAGCGCTCCTGGTGCAACGGCCTCGCGCGAGCGCGGGTATTAGAGGAAGTAGTTATGCCATCTAAATTCGAGCTCGTTAGCCCTTACTCGCTGGCCGGCGACCAGCCTGCCGCTACGGCGGCCTTAGGAGCAGGTGTCCTGCGGGGCGATCGAGCCCAAACCCTGCTCGGCGTAACCGGCAGCGGCAAGACCATGGCGATGGCACGCGTGATCGAGATCGTGCAGAAGCCGACCTTGGTTCTCTGTCACAACAAAACGCTGGCGGCCCAGCTGTGCGCTGAGTTTCGGGATTTCTTTCCGAACAATGCGGTCGAGTATTTCGTCTCCTATTTCGACTACTATCAACCCGAGGCGTACATCGCCCACACCGATACGTACATCGAGAAAGACAGTTCGATCAATGAAGAGATCGAGCGCCTGCGCCATTCTGCGACCCAGTCGCTGCTGACTCGGCCGGACACCCTTATCGTGGCCTCGGTATCATGCATCTACGGCTTGGGTTCGCCGGCCGATTACATGGAACTTTCAGCCCGCCTTGCGGTCGGCGACGATGTCGATCGGGATCTCTTCCTGCGCAAACTCGTCGACATGCAGTATCGCCGTAACGATCTCAATTTGGTGCGCGGCACCTTTCGAGTGCGCGGCGATACCCTCGAATTCGTCGGCATCGAGGAAGAGCTGGTCCATCGGATCGAGTTTTTCGGCGATCGGATCGAAGCGATCAACGTCGTGAATCTTTTGACGGGCGAGTACGTGCAGAGCAAAGACGAGTTGCTGATCTTCCCGGCCAAACATTTTATCACGCCGGACGAAAAGCTCCGCCGCGCGATCACCTCGATCGAGGCCGAGCTCGAAGATCGTCTCAAATACTTCAAAGCAAACGGCAAGCTGCTCGAAGCGCAGCGGCTGGCGATGCGCACCCGCTACGATCTCGACATGCTGCGCGAAGTCGGGTACTGCAACGGTATCGAGAACTACTCGCGGCATTTGACCGGACGAGAGCCCGGCTCGACCCCGTCATGCTTGATCGATTTTTTCCCGAAAGACTGGCTGCTATTCGTTGATGAGTCACACGTCTCGCTTCCGCAGGTGCGCGGAATGTTCGGCGGCGACCGTTCGCGCAAGCTCTCGCTGGTCGAACATGGATTCCGACTTCCGAGCGCGCTTGATAACCGTCCGCTCACCGATCTGGAGTTTCAAGACCATATCAATCAGGCTGTGTACGTCTCCGCGACGCCGAGCAATTACGAGATGGACAAGTCGGAGCAGATCGTCGAGATGATCATCCGGCCGACCGGGCTAGTCGATCCGGAAGTCGAGGTGCGGCCGACCCGCAATCAGGTTGACGACTTGATGGAGGAAATTCGTCTGCGCGCCGAGCGAAAAGAGCGCGTGCTGGTAACCACGCTGACCAAGAAGATGGCGGAGGATCTGACCGATTTCTTGCTCGAGATGAATTTCAAGGTGCGGTATCTGCACAGCGAAGTCGATACGCTCGAACGGATTGCCATTCTTCGGGACTTACGGCTTGGGGTCTTCGACGTACTGGTTGGGATCAATCTGCTGCGCGAAGGGTTGGACCTGCCCGAGGTCTCGCTGGTCGGAATACTGGACGCCGATAAGGAAGGCTATCTTCGCAGCGGAACCTCGCTGATTCAAACGATCGGCCGGGCCGCCCGCAACGTCGAAGGCCGAGTCATCATGTACGCCGACACGGTTACCGAATCGATGGCGCGCGCACTCGGAGAGACCAAGCGCCGGCGCGATCGGCAGCTCGCATTTAACGCCGAACACGGGATCGAGCCCAAGAACATTCGCAAAGAGATTCGTAATATTCTTACCATGGTCGGCGCCACCGAAGACACCGTTGCCAAACTGAAGAGCGAGAAGATCCCGCGCGACGTCGCGTTGATGATGGCCACCGAGCTTGAAAAGAAGATGCGCGAGCTTTCGGCTAACCTTGAGTTCGAGAAGGCTGCGGCGCTGCGCGATGAACTGCTCGAGATTCGCCGGCATCTGGGCGGCAACGAATCGATTCTGTTCCAGGGAAAAGCACCTAAGATATTCGAGCACGCGCTCAAAGAGTTGGTCGAGAGCTAATTGCGGCTCACGCACGACCGGGTCGAGGATCGCAGTGGTATCGCGCTGCTGCGCGGCTGGTTGGATCCGGTCGAAGAGCCGGCACTGCTTGAGTATCACACCCGAACCGGTGCGCTTCTGCGTCTAGATGAAGTCGTTGTTGGAGCGTTCGATCGCGAGCACTCGCAAATAGAGATCGCAGCTTCGAACCAATCTCGGGAGATCACGCTCGAAGTCGAAACGCACTCCCTGCCGACTAACGGATTGCCGTCCGGCGGTGGGTTGCAATGGCGCTTGCTGAATGCGCTCTCACATCCGGCGCCGACCCTTCGATTACGGCTTCGCCCTTTGGCAAAGCCTGTAGTCGAAGGGCGAGTGGGCGGTGTCCCGCTGATCGGGCACAGCCACTTGGATGTTGCGTGGTTGTGGACATACGAGCAAGCCCAGCGTAAGGCGCTGCGCACCTTTGCGATCGCGCTCGAACTCTTGGAGCGCGACCCATCGTTCATCTTTTCGCAGAGCCAGCCGCAGCTCTATCGGTTCGTGCAAGACGCGGATCCCGCGTTTTTCGATCGAGTTCGAGAACAGGTGCGTGCGGGTCGATTTAATTCGACGATCGCGGCCCTATGGGTCGAGCCGGATTGCAATATCCCGTCCGGTGAATCGCTTCTGCGCCAACTGCTCTTCGGATACGAATATTGCCGCGACGTGCTGGACTCTGCACCGAAAGTTGCATGGCTCCCGGATAGCTTCGGCTTTGCGAACACGCTGCCGATGCTGCTGCAGCATGCCGGCATCGAATACTTTGCTACGACCAAGCTGGAATGGAACGATACTACTCGGTTTCCATATCCGCAGTTCATTTGGCGTGCGCCGGATGGAAGCGAAGTCACTGCCGCGCTAATGAAGTCTTACGACGGCGGTATCGATTCGCGGCGAGTCGCGATCGCGCGGGAACGGTGCGAACCGCTGATTACCGGGTATGGTGATGGCGGCGGCGGCGTTACCTCGCAGATGCTGGAAACGGGCGCGCGTGTCGGTTATTGGAGCCGCGTCGACGACTGGTTCGACCAACTCTCAAAGCGCCGTGCCGAATTGCCGTTGCACAGCGACGAACTATATTTAGAGTATCATCGCGGCGTGTACACGACCCACCACGATCTCAAGAGCCGCAACGCGCTCTTGGAACGTGCCCTGCTGGAGGCCGAAGAGTTGGTTTCGTGGTGTAGTGCGGTGCGAGCGTCGGCCATGCTGCAGGCCGACTTTCGCGCGCGTTTGAACGCCGCATGGGAGATCGTTCTGCGGAATCAATTTCACGATGTTCTGCCGGGGACATCGATCGCCCAAGTCTGCCGCGATGCGCTGGGCGAGTATGACACCGCCGGTGAAATCGTCGCCTCGGTACTGACTGGTGCCGCAGCCGCGCTGCCGCGCACGCGCGGTCGCGATCGGGCGTTCGAACGAAGCGAACCGCAGATCGACGAACACGGCAACATTGTCTTCGACAACGGCTTATTGCGAGCGGTGGTCAAGCCGAGCGGCGCGATTGTCGAGCTGGCTGCCGCTGGAGCGCAGAATGTTGTCACCAATGCTAACCTGCTGGCGCTGTATAAAGACCATCCGGCTAAGTGGGAAGCCTGGAATATCGACGACGGCTACCAGCGATCTCTGCGCGGTGGTCTGCCCAAACCGCCTACTCTGAGGGATGGCCGGGTTGAGATTAGCTTTCGTATCGGCAAGTCTAGC
>JBDTCU010000238.1:0-3226 GCA_039923415.1 Vulcanimicrobiaceae bacterium | reverse complement strand
GCCGCCCAAAGACCAAGATGTTCGGAGTCAGCGCGAAGATGATGCCCGCGACGAGGCAGTAATCGCAGCCGACGATACTGGAATGATCGCCGACGAGCGCGCCATCGTTCACGAAGAGATCGAGGACGCCTCCGAGCGGTAATCACGCGTTCATAAAAGAGTAACGAGCGGTCGTTACTCTTTTTGCATGGACAGCTTTCTGGCAGTAGCAAATCATGCGCACGCAAGCCTGCCGCTCGACGTGCTCGCCGGTTTGACCCTGCTTTCAATCGCGCCGTTTGTCGTCGTAATGTGTACGTCGTTCGTTCGAATCGTCGTGGTGCTTTCGCTGGTTCGGTCGGCAATCGGCGCAGCCGCCCTGCCGCCTAATACCGTGCTCACGGGACTGGCGCTGATATTGACGCTCGTGATCATGGCGCCGACCCTCACCAAAATCTCGAACGATGCCGTGAAGCCGTACAACCAAGGCCGAATCTCGCAATCTCAACTAATCGAGCGGGCGGCTAAGCCACTGCGAGGCTTCATGCTTCGCCAAGCCCGCAGGGCCGATATCGACCTGTTCGAGCGGGTCGCGCATCGGGCTCTTGAAACTCCGGCGGAAGCGCCGACCTTCGTGCTGATACCGGCATTTGTCGTGGGTGAATTGCGGGACGGTTTCGCAATTGGGCTGGCGCTGTATCTCCCGTTTGTGGCGATCGATTTGGCGATTGCATCGATTTTGATGGGACTGGGAATGTTTATGCTGAGCCCTCCGATCATCTCGCTGCCGGCAAAGTTGCTGCTCTTTGTGATGGTCGATGGCTGGGCTCTGGTCTGCGGAGGCGTCGCCTCGAGTTTCAGGTAGGCATGATGAATTAGGCACGGTTGGCTAACCGCCTAAGTGTGCTAAACTACGTCCATGAAAATGGTAAATGTGCACGATGCCCAAGGTGAAGGGCTAATTCTTGTGACCGCCGACGACGATTCGCTGAAATATCCTGTTGCCTTATTGAAAGCGGCGTGACGAGGCGTGCGAATCAGCGAAGCGTTGGCGACGATTCGGCCGTTCTTCTCGTTCGAGTTCTTTCCGCCGAAGACCGACGAAGGCGGCGCGCAGCTGCTGCAGACCGTCGCGGCGCTTCGAGCTCTGCGGCCGGCGTTTGTCTCGATCACATACGGCGCGGGCGGATCGACCCGCGCGCGCACGATTGCGGTTGCCAAGCGGATCCAGCGCGAGCTCGATCTCACCGTGATGGCCCACGTTACCTGCGTCGGGAGCTCGCGGTCCGAGCTGCGCGACCTCTTCGCCGATCTGCACTCTGCGGGGATTGAGAACATCCTGGCATTGCGCGGCGATCCGCCCAAAGGCGTCGATCGCTTCGAGACGCCGGCCGGCGGCTTCGCGTACGGTTCGGAACTCACCGCAATGCTCAGACGCAACTTCGATTTCTGCTTGGGCGGCGCGTGCTATCCCGAGAAGCATCCTGAAGCGGTCGATTTCGCCGGCGATCTCGAACACCTCAAGAAAAAGGTCGATGCAGGCGCCGAGTTTTTGGTGACACAGCTCTTTTTCGACAATGATAAATATTTTGATTTTGTCCACCGTGCTCGCTCGCTCGGCATCGACGTACCGATCTTACCGGGCATCATGCCGATTACCGGGTACGAGCAGATCGGCCGGATGACCGCGATGTGCGGCGCCACGATTCCGCCTAAATTGCTGGTCGAATTAGAAGCCCGCGCTAATCAATCCGAGGCGGTGCTCGATCTCGGCGTCGCCTATGCGACGCTGCAGTGCGCCGATCTGCTCGCGCGTGGCGCGCCGGGAATTCATTTTTACACGCTCAACAAATCCCCAGCCACCCGTGCGGTCGTTTCGGCCTTGCTCGCCGCGACCGCGTGGGAACATTCGTTTTGGCCCGCCCAGTCGATCTTGTGGTAAATATCTTCGCAACAATCTGCTAATCTGGATCGTCTAGCATCTCGTCATGGATGCGTTCGATGGATTGCTGCGTGAAACGCTGACTATTGCAGCGCTGCTCTGCCTGCCGATTCTGCTGGTGGCAACCCTGGTCGGCACGACCGTCGCAGTCTTACAGGCGGCAACCCAAATTCAAGAACAAACGCTTACGCTCTTACCGAAGCTGATCGCCGTCGGCGTTGCGGTAGCGACCTGCGGCGCGTTCGGAATGCATCTGTGTGCGGGTCTCTTTACCGATATTCTGCAAGCGCTGCCCGCGATCGTTAGCGGGCAGTGAGCGGGGTCGCGCTCTTAACCTTTGCTCGTTGCATCGGCTTTGTTTTTCGAGCACCCGGTTTTTCACATCCGAGCGTTCCGCCGATGCTTCGGGCGGGTGTAGCGCTGGTGTTTACACTTGGCCTTACCGCTTCGGTCCGGATAGATCGCATCCCGGATGGCTTAGCGTTCGTTTTTGCAATCGCAAGCGAACTCGGAATCGGAGCGGCGATTGGGATTACGGCCTCGGTGCTGTACGACGGCGCGTACGCCGGCGGCCGCGCACTCGACGACTACGTCGGCATTCGAGGAAGCGTCCCGAGCGCGGCGATATTTGCCGCCAGCGGTTTTGGGCGAATCTGGTCGCTGACATTTCTTGCCGGATTCTTCCTGTTGGGCGGCTATCGAATCGTGATCGCAATGTTTGCGCAGAGCCTGGAGCGGATACCCCCGGGCGGGGTCCTTCAGATGCAGACGCTCTATCAGTTCGGAATAACTCTTCCGCTGCTGATTATCGAGGCGGCACTGTTGGTCGCGGGGCCGGCGATCGCACTGACGTTCGTGCTTCAAGTTACGCTTGGGGCAATCACGCGAGTAATTCCGCGCTTTGCCGGCTTCACGCTGTCGTTTCCAATAGTGTTTGGCGGCGCGGTTATCGCAACCGCGATCGCGGTCCCGCTGCTCTTTCCGCTATCGGGGCGCCCGTGGCTCGCGCTTCCGTTCCTGCGGTAACTGAGAATGGAGAAACACTTTGAGGCGACCCAAAGTCGCGTCGATGCCGCAAAGCGTGAGGGCAACATCGCTCGGTCGCAAGAGGCCGGCGCAGTTGCCGCTTTTGCCGGCGGAATTGCCGGGCTGTTGCTCGTTCTCGAATCGCTTGCGAATGCGGCTCGAACCGCAGTGGAGGCTGCCCCGGCCGGAACCGATCCGAGCGCGTGCTTTGAAATCTGCGGCTTGATGTTGGTTCCGATGGCCGCCGCCGCAACCGCAAGCGTCGCGATGTCCCTTCTG
>JBDTCU010000237.1:0-9956 GCA_039923415.1 Vulcanimicrobiaceae bacterium | reverse complement strand
TCCGACAGTTTGTGGTTCGCTCTCGTCTATTTGCTTCATGGTCTCTCCATGCCGATCCGTCATGAATCGGGATGGTCGATACCGATTTCAGAGCCGCCGTCGCGCCGGTGGCCTTAAAGAAGAGCATATGATTCAGGAATACATCATCGGCGTGCCGCTCTACATTCACTATTTTTATTCACCGCTCGAAGACAAGCTCGAAATCATGTCGATGGACCGGCGTTACGAAACCAACGTCGATTCGCTCGGCCGAATCCCCGCCGCCGCCCAAGAAGGTCTGGATTTGCATCCTTCATACGTGGTGGTTGGAAATTCGCCGCTCTCCCTGCGCGAGTCGATGCTGGCCGAGGCCTATCGAATGGGTGAGGATGTGGTGCGGGTCAGCAAGGAGATCTGCGGGCCAAAGGGCCTTTTCGGCGCCTTCTGCATAGAGACGATCATTACACCCGACACCCAATTTTACGTGATGGAGATCTCGGCTCGGATCGTGGCCGGCACCAATCTCTTCATCGACGGCTCGCCCTATTCGTATTTGAACTACAGCGAACCGATGTCGACCGGGCGCCGAATCGCGCGCGAGCTAAAGAATGCACTTTTATCCCATAATCTTCGTTTAGTACTCGATGATACAAGCGTGTTTTAGAGTTGGGCTGATCGCCGCCATGACGTCGGTACTGTTCGCGCCGCATGCGGCATCGGCGGCGCTGGTCGCTGACCCGAGCGTCTTGTACCAGCAGATGAAGGCCGCTTACGACAAGGGGGCCGCGCACGGCTGGACATTCCGCGATCAGCAATACTATCTTTCGACGATCTTTAATGCCGGACGTGCCTACTCGCTGCAGCGGCCGGACGATCCGGCCTACGGTCAGCTTGCTCAACTCACCGTCGATATCGCAAGCGGCTTGCACTACAATCCGCTCACCAACCACGATGCGGTGCCGTGGTACGTGCGCGAAGCCTCGGAGTGGGTGATAAAAAATAACCCGAACCCCGACGAGATTGCGAAAGCTGGCGCCCTAGTCGAGCGAATCGACGCGCTCGAAGATCCGACCCGCGAAGCGCAACTTGCAGATGAAGACGCAACTGCTAACCTGCACACCTACGCTCACGATCCGGATGCCGAACTCGAACAACTGGAGGCCGACTGGCGGGCGTGGGTGCTCACCAAGGATCCCTCGTATCGAACGCTCGCGTTTGCGCGCGCCGCACGACCGTACTTTCCGGTCGCCCAGATACCGCCGAGTTTCGGTGTCGATCTGATCGCAGCTGCGAGAGCGGCCGCAAGCGACAACCCGGCCTACGCAGCCGGGGACGCGGTCAATGCCAAAGCGTTTGTGGCGCACTTAGATACTTCTGGAAAGCTGGAGAATATTGCCTCGGTGCGCGCTATGCCGCACGACGCGTACCTAACGACGCTCGCGCCGGCAGACGAATACTTCGGCCAACTCGGCATTTCGGTTCTCGGCATGCGCAACGAGTTGCACCGGATCAATCTCTATCTCGATTACAAATACGGCGATCGTGAGAGCAGCGCGGCGGTTTATTTGGCCCAGTCGGTCGACGATCTGCATAAAGTCTATCCGCGCGACCGCGATCTTCCGGACTTGCTGTTTCAAACCTACACCATGCTCGGGCGGATCGAGACCGCCACCGCGCAAGCGGCCGCCCTGAAGATGAAGACGATCCTCACGATCGAGTACCAAGACACCTCGCAAGCCCGCCAATTACTAGGAGAGAGTTAAGGTCGAACGCCTCCGCGGAGCGTTTCACGGCTTCAACTACAATGCGGCGAGCGATCCTTCGAAGGCTTCGAGGAATTCGCGAGTGTCGGAGTCGTTGAAAATCAGCGGGGGTTGGATGCGGATCGTTTGCGACCAGCGGCCGCCGCGGCCGATAAGCACACCGCGTTCGCGCATCAGCTCGAGCATCGTACCTGCCTCGGCGGTCGCCGGCTCTTTGGTTTTGCGATCTTTCACCAGTTCGACGCCGATCATGAGGCCGCGTCCGCGAACGTCGCCGACGATCGGGAAGCGCTTCTGAAGGTCGCGCAAGCCGGCCAGGAGTCCTTCACCTTGATGCTTGGCATTGGCAATCAGTTGCCGCTTTTCGATCACTTCGATGGTGATGCGACCGGCGCGCGAACTGATCGGATTGCCGCCGAACGTGTTGATGTGCGGGCCCGCAAACGAATCGGCGATCTCGGGGCGGGTGATCGTAATGCCGATTGGAATGCCGCTTCCAAGCCCTTTGGCTGAGGTGATGATGTCGGGGACAACGCCGTAGGAAGAAGGCATGCCGAACATCCCGTCGCCCAAGCGGCCCCAGCCGGCTTGCACTTCATCCGCGATCAACAGCGTGCCGAAAGGCGCGAGTGTTTCTTGGAGCACTTTGTAATACTCGGGAGGCGGATCGATAATTCCAGCCACGCCCGAGACCGTCTCCGCGAACATGCCGGCCGGTTTGCCGTCGGTTTGCGTTTCGATGACGCGCTTGGCCGATTTGGCACAGGCGATTCCGCACGACGGATACTCTAAACTCAACGGGCAGCGATAGCAATATGGATTGGGAACGAAGGCGACGTGCGGCATCTGCGGGCCGAAGTTGCGCCAGTTCGAAAGGCCGGCCAGCGCCACGGTGTAGACGCTGCGGCCGTGATAGGCATGTTCGAGCGCGAGGAAATCGGCCGAGTTGCGTGCGGTTCGCGCAACTAACGCCGCGGTTTCATTCGCCTCGGTTCCAGAGTTACTGACGAATGATTTTGTCATGCCTTTGGGCGCGACCTCGGCGATTTTCTCTGCAAAGTCGAGCAGCTCGTCGGTAAGATAGACCGTTGACACGTGCATCAATTTAGCGGCTTGAGCGGCGACCGCTTGGGCGACCTCGGTATCTCCGTAACCGAGCGTATTGGTCGCGATACCGCCGAACCCATCCAGATATTCGCGCCCCTCGTTATCGCGCAAGTGGCTGCCTTCGCCGTCTACCAGAGTGAGCGGCTGCGCATAGTATGCTGCCTGCGCTTTAAAGAAGTACTTCTTGGCGCGCTCTGCGTTATCGGTGCGTGAAACAGTGTCCATAGTTGTCTCCTGTTATGAATCGGCCGGTGAGAGCGTCGGAGATGGTGCCTCGGAGTCGGTTTCGTAGCGCTGCATCAAGACCCAGTAGCCGAATAGTCCGCCAAGCAGGCCGAAAAACCATCCGCCGCTCCATAAAAAATGCAGCGTCGGTACGGCCAGACCGAGCAAAGCAACGCCCCAGCCGATCAGCAACGCGGCGATTGCCCGGAGGTTAAAGCCTTTGGCATAGCTGTAGAGACCGCCCGGAGTATAGAGTTGCGCGAGATCGAGGGTACGTTTGCGAACGAGCCAATAGTCGGCAATGGCGATCCCATCGAACGGCCCCAGCAGCGCGCCGTATGCCCCGAGCCAGACGAAGATATAGGTCGCGAAGGTTGCCAGCACGTACCAGGGCTGCATCGCCAAACTCAAGAGGCCGGTGATTATCGCGCCGACCGCAAACGTGATGCGGCTCGGCCAGAGATTCTCGAACGCGCGAGCCGGCGCCATCACATTTGCGCCGACGTTGATAGTGACCGATGAAAGGATCACGATCAGCCCGGCGACGATGACGATCGCGGGCGGAAACTTCAGGATCAACGCCACTGGGTTCCAGAGTGCGGTTCCATACAGAATCACGGTCGCCGAGGTCACCGCAATGCCGACGAATGCAAACGCCGCCATGGTGAGCGGCATTGCCCAAACTTGGCCGAGCATCTGACCGCGCTGGGTCTTGGCGTAGCGCGTGTAGTCTGGAATGTTCAGCGCCATTGTCGCCCAGAATGCGATCACGCCGATCACCGATGGATAAAACGCACTCCAAAATGCGACCCCATGAATCTTGGCCGGTGTCGCGAGCATCGGTCCAATTCCGCCGACGCGAGTTGCGGCCCAAATCAACAGTGCTAGTGCGCCGAGCGCTAGCGTCGGCGCGGCGATTTGGGCGAGCCGCCCGATAGCTTGCGGCCCCCGCATTGCAATCGCGACATTGATCGCCCAGAAGATCGCAAATGCGAGCGGCAGATGAACCGAAAAACCGAGCCAAAACGGCAGCGTGCGCGTGAGAATGGCATCGAGCGCCTGGCCGCCGAACCACGAGTTAATTCCGAACCAGCCGGCGGCGATTAAGGCTCGAGCCAATGCCGGAATGTGTGCGCCTTTAGTGCCGAACCATAAGCGTGCGAAGACCGGATAGGGAATCCCGAACTTGGTGCCGGCATGCGATACCAGCAAAATCACCGCCATGACGATCAAACTGCCGAGAAAAACCGTGAGCACCGACTCCCACCAGTTCATGCCAAGTGCAATCATGCCGCTGGCGAGTGAATAGGTCGGCAGGCAGATGCACATGCCGATCCAGAGCGAGGCAAACTTTCCGCCGCTCCAACTGTGCTCGACCAGCGTGCAAGGGCGCAAATCATCGTTCCACATCGTCGGATTTTGCGCGAGACGCGCCTGCGCTCCAGGCGTGAGGACGACGATATCGCCGACTTGGGTTTGATCATCGCCGGGTCTCAAATCTTCACCAAATCGTCGTAGGTTTCGGGCCGGCGATCGCGATAGAATTGCCACGTGTTGCGAACCTGTGTGATCAGCTCACGGTCCATTACCCCGATCACGACTTCATCCTGGTCGCGACTCCCGATGGCTACAAATTCACCGCGCGGGTTCACCAAATAGGACTGTCCGTAAAACTCACCCATGTTCCAGGGCCGCTCGACGCCGACTCGATTGATCGCGCCAAGATAGTAGCCGTTAGCGACGGCATGCGCGGGCTGCTCCAGCTTCCAGAGGTGTTCCGAGAGACCCGCGACCGTCGCGGACGGGTTAAAGACGATCTCTGCGCCATGTAAGCCGAGCATGCGCGCACCTTCGGGGAAGTGGCGGTCGTAACAGATGTAGACGCCGACCTTGGCAAAAGCGGTGTCGAACACCGGATATCCCAAGTTGCCGGGGCGAAAGTAATACTTCTCCCAGAAACCGCAGCCGGGTGGCCCGGCTTGGACTTGCGGGAGGTGATGCTTGCGATACTTTCCAAGATACCTGCCGTCCGCGTCGATCACGGCGGCGGTGTTGTAGTAAACTCCTGAGAAATCTTCCTCGTACATCGGCACAATCAGCGCGATCCCGAGTTCTTTTGCCAAGTCTTGCATGAGCTTCGTGGTTGGGCCGTCCGGAATGCGCTCTGTGGCCTCGTACCATTTTACGGTTTGCTCGGTGCAGAAGTAGGGCCCGTAGAAAATCTCCTGTAAACAAACGATTTGCGCGCCCTTTTGCTTGGCCTCGCGAATCAACCGGACATGCTTCTGAATTGCCGACTGCTTGTGCACTTCAACCGGCCGATCACCGTCGACATCGTGGTGAGCTTGAATCAGACCGATTGTGACTTTGGATTCCAACGCGACCTCCCTTAGACGTGGATCGGAAAGAACGGCGCGGCTTTTTGGAACCTTCCGCGGCCGGGTTTACCGACGAAGGAATCGCCGTTGACGACTCTTTCTCCGCGCGAGAAGACTAAACGTGGACGGCCCTTGATCTTCATGCCTTCGAACACGTTGTTATCGACGTTCATGTGATGGGTTGCGGCCGAGATGGTTCGCTCTGCCTTTGGATCCCAAACGACGATGTCGGCGTCGCTGCCGACCGCGATCGTGCCTTTGCGCGGGTAGAGACCGAAGAACTTGGCCGGATTGGTGCAGCCTAGTGCGACGAAATTGTTGAGTCCCAGCACGCCGCGGTTAACGCCGACCTCGTATAGAATCGCGAGCCGGTCCTCAATAGTTGGCGCGCCGTTGGGGATTTTTGAGAAGTCGTGCTTGCCCAGGTCCTTCTGTCCGCACAAGTTGAACGAGCAATGATCTGAACCGAACGAATGCAGTTCCAGATTTTTCAGTTTAGCGATCAGCACGGCTTGATTCCATTTATCGCGAACCGGCGGTGAGAGCACATACTTGGCTCCTTCAAAATCGGGACGCTCGTAATCACTGGAATCGCAAACCAGGTACTGCGGGCAGGTCTCACCGTAGATCGCTAGCCCACGCTTGCGTCCGTCGCTGATTTCGTCGGCAGCCATGGCGCTGCTGACATGAACGACGTACAGCGGCGCCCCGGCAATCTCGGCCAACCGAATAGCGCGGTGAGTCGCTTCGCCTTCGCACTCCACCGGGCGAGTGAGTGCGTGATACTTCGGATCGGTGTGCCCCTGCGCGAGTGCCTGTTTGGTAGTTACTTCGATCACGTCGCCGTTCTCGGCATGAACCTGAACCAGGCCGCCCGCCTTCGCGCAAACCTGCAGCGTTTTGAAGATCGTCTCATCGTCGACTTGCAAGACGTGCTTGTATGCCATGAACACCTTGAATGAGTTGACGCCTTGCTCGCTGATGATTTTGGGAATTTCGGCCATCGTCTCATCGCGCCCGTCGGCGATCGTAAGATGAAAGCCGTAGTCGATACAGGCTTTGCCGGCAGCTTTGGCATGCCAAGTCTCCAGCGCATTGTGAAGCGAGTCGCCTTTGGTGTGAAGCGCAAAGTCGACGATGCAGGTCGTTCCGCCGAGCGCCGCCGCCTGGGTGCCGCTTTCGAAATCATCGGCTGTGACCGTGCCGCCGAACGGCATATCCAAGTGCGTATGCGGATCGATGCCGCCCGGAAAGAGATAGGCACCGCGCGCGTCAACGATCTCATGATCGGCCCGCGGAATCCGCTCTCCGATCAAAGAGACGCGCTCCCCTTCGATCAGTACCTCAGCCGTAGTGGTATCGGTTGCTGTGACCACCGTGCCTCCGCTAATCAAGGTCCCCAATTATCTGGTCTCCATCGGCGTCATCACAGTAGCCTCATCGAAGGACGCGCGCTCTTTCCAACTCTGCGAGGGCTTGCCGTTGTCGACGGTGACCATTTCGATGCACTCATCGACCGGGCAGACCATCGCGCAGAGATTGCAGCCGACGCAGTGCTCTTCATCGACCACCAGATTGGCGATGCCTTCGGTCATATAGCGGTCGATGCATTGGTGGGCGGCATCTTCGCAAGCGATGTAGCACTTGCTGCAGTGGATGCACTTCTCTTGATCGATTCGGGCGACAATCTGGTAGTTGAGGTTGAGGTTCTCCCAGGTCGTTATTTTGTTCCGGCTCTTACCGATGAGCTGATCGACCGACGCCAGACCGCGCGAATCCAGATAGTTCGATAGTCCGTCGATCATGTCTTCAACGATTCCGAAGCCATGATGCATCGCAGCGGTGCAAACCTGAACGTTGGTTGCTCCGAGTAGCAAGAACTCGGCCGCATCCTGCCAGTTGGAAACACCGCCGATGCCGGAGATCGGAAGATTGACTTGGCTGTCGCGGGCACATTCGTTCACCATGTTGAGGGCAATCGGCTTGACGGCCGGCCCGCAATACCCTCCGTGGGAACTCATGCCATCAACCTGGGGAATTGGATTCCAACTCCCAAGGTCGACGCCAATCACGCTGTTGATGGTGTTGATCAGGCTGATGGCATGCGCTCCGCCGCTACGTGCCGCGCGCGCCGGAAACTTGATATCGGTGATGTTCGGTGTGAGTTTGACGATGACCGGAACCCGCGAGGCCTCGACCACCCATTGAGTTACTTGCGCGATCAGGTCGGGATGCTGACCGACCGCCGCACCCATGCCGCGTTCGCTCATGCCGTGCGGACAGCCGAAGTTCAATTCGAAGCCGTCGATCGCGACCTCTTGCACGCGCTTAACCAGTTCGTGCCACGCATCTCGTTCGCAAACCTCCATCAACGAGACGACGATTGCGCGGTCTGGAAAGGCGGCCTTGCACTCGGCGATCTCCTTGAGGTTTTCATCGAGTGGACGGTCGGTGATCAACTCGATGTTGTTCATACCGATCATCCGGTTCTGTTTGAAGTTCAGCGCCGCGAAGCGCGAAGTGACGTTGACGATCGGCGTCCCGAGCGTCTTCCAGACGACTCCGCCCCAGCCGGCTTCGAACGCGCGCATCACTTGGTAACCGCTGTTGGTGGGCGGCGCGGAAGCCAGCCAAAATGGATTCGGACTCTTGATTCCCGCTAGGTCGCTGCGCAGCTTAGCCACGAGTCGATGCTCCTTGGGAGAAGAATGCATCGATATTGCGCGCGACTTGTTTGCCTTGCTCGGCCGCCTCGACCACCATCGCCTCACGCGTGCCTTTCTGGAAGATGCAGTCGCCGGCCGCGAAAACGCCCACACGGGAGGTTTGGAAGCGATCGTCTATCCGGACCACGCCGCCATCGTGCGCGATTCCCAGCGTTGCGAACGCGTCGACTAATCGGCTCTGTCCGATTGCTCGAATCACAGTGTCGGCCGGTTCTACGAACTCGCTACCCTCTAGCGGCACCGGCGCGCCGCCGTGAAGGGCCGTTCGAACGAACTCGACACCGCTGACCCGGCCGTCGATTCCGATGATGCGAATGGGCGCGCAGAAGAAGCGGAACTCGATGTTCTCTTGTTTTGCGAAATCGTACTCGAAGTTGTAGGCGGTCATCTCAGGTTCACCTCGCCGATAGTACATGGTCACACGATCGGCTCCAAGCCGCTTGGCGCAGGTCAGCGCATCGATCGCGGTATTACCCGCACCAATCACCGCGACGCGCTCCCCTGAGAACCGCTCATCTCCCATTTTGGCGCATTCAATGAAATCGAGCGCATCCCAAACGCCTTCCAATCCTTCGCCGGGAATACGCAACGTGGGAACGCTGCCCATCCCGCAGGCCAAAACGACAGCGTCAAAATCTTGGAGCAGCGATTCCAGCTTGATATCGCGGCCGACGTGCGCGTTGGTGCGAACGTCGACGCCTAAATCTACGACTTGCTGCGCCTCCCAGAGTGCCACCTCGGTGGACAGGCGGAACGGCACGATGCCGTAGGTGTTGAGACCCCCGAGTTCGCTGCGCGCTTCAAAAATAGTGACCGCGTGACCCGTCCGCCGAAGGTCGCGAGCCGCCGAGAGCCCGGCCGGCCCTCCGCCGATGACGGCGACCGATCTCCCAGTCGGCGCACCGGCACTAAAGAGCTGGACCTCATTGCGCATCACCCAGTCGACTGAATACCGCTGCAGATCGCCGATCCGAATCGGGGTGTCGTCTTTCTTATAGACGCAGGCGCCTTCGCAGAGTTCGTCAGTAGGGCAGACTCGAGCGCAGCTCGCGCCCATCGGGTTTGCATCCAGAATCACGCGGGCGCTGCCCTTGAGGTTATCGCTGGCGATCTTTGCGATGAATGAAGCGACGTCAATGTGAGTCGGGCACGCATTCATGCAGGGTGCATCGTAACATGCCAGGCACCGGTTGGCTTCGAGCTTGACTTCCAGGTCGGTCAGCGGCTTGTGGATCGACTCGCCTAAAATAGCCATCGCCAAGCGTTCGCTGCCTCAATCGCCAATCCCGCGTCACGTTGCGCAAGCTTCACCGGAGATCGAAGGATCGCTGCGTTATACTCTACACATGAGCTTCGAACCCACTATTGCGCCGGTCGCCGCGCTGTTGGCGGACCCGGGGCGGGCCTCGATCGTCAGCGCACTGCTCGAGGGGCGAGGATTGCCCGCCGGCGAGCTCGCCCGCATTGCGGGTATTTCACCGCAAACCGCCAGCATGCACCTTGCAAAGCTGGTGGAGGGCGGATTTCTACGGGTTCATTCGCAAGGCCGGCATCGCTATTACGCGATCGCCAACGCCGATATCGCGCACGCTGTCGAAACGCTGGGCGCGATCTCGCCGCTGCCGCAGGTTCGTTCGCTGCGCCAATCGCTCGACGCGAAGCGGCTTTCAGCGGCGCGCACCTGCTACGATCATCTCGCGGGAGGGCTTGCGGTCGGCATCGCCGATGCACTGATCGAGCGCGGCGACTGCAAGCGCCATGATGCGGGACTCGAACTA
>JBDTCU010000236.1:0-4206 GCA_039923415.1 Vulcanimicrobiaceae bacterium | reverse complement strand
TGGTCGAGCACCGACCTCGCGCATCGTGTTGACCAGCCATGTCAGTTCACTGCGCAGTTGCTCGGGGCTAAAACGCGTTCCCGGCGGAGAAAAATCGTGACGTAGCGGCACTCCGCCGAAGAATGTTCGCGGGCCGCCGCCTGGAAGCGAAACCGCGCCTGCTCCGAGCACGCCAAGGCCGGCCGTTCCCAAGAACAATGAGCGACGCGATATCTGCATCGCGGTTCAGATTCCGGCCAAGCCTCCTCGAACCTGCGTCAGTTGTACGCTACGGGACCATAGGCGGGTTCTTCGCGATTCGCGTCCAGTGTCGATGCTGGGCGATTGCCGATATAAAGTCTCGCTCGAAGGCCGTCGCCGGAGTTTTGCCGGCAATAACCACGCCGGGTGCCGACGGATCCACCCCTGCCGCCTTTAGCAGTTCCGCGCCATCCGCCGCGCAGGCAATCGCTTTTCCGTGCTTGTAAGCATCGCGCAAAAATTCGATCGCGTCGCCGCTAGCGGCTAAGGTTGCGATACTGCGGCGCCCCCCGGCAACGAACACCGCATCGAAAACGACTGACGGCATCGTCACGATGGTAAAGTCTACCGGTAGCGCTTTATTGGCTTCGCCGGTTAACGATCCGAGGTGAGGCGCCAGAATTTTCGCCTCGGCGCCCTCCGCTTGTAGCGCTTTTTTGGTCTTCTGCACGAGCGCGACGTCTACGCCATCGGCCGCTAACATCGCAACCTTTCGTGTCGCGATCGTTACCGGGTTCGAGCTCAAAAGACTTAGCGCCGCAGATGCCTTGCCGCCCGCCTTGGCTGTCGCATTCTTCTTGTTCTCGGTCGTAGCCGGGGCCGGCAGTCCGAGCGCAAACGCAACCGCAGTAGCGAGATCGCGGTGTACGTTTGCGAGGTTTCCCAGCATCCGTACGCGGATGGCGGGCGTTTCGACTTTTGCGAGTTCGAACTGAAACGCAGAGACGATATGTTCTTTCTCCGGTTGCGATTGACTGTTCCAAAACAGCGTCGCTTGGGAGAAATGATCGCCGAAGGTTTCGCTGCGAGTCCGTATTTTTTGGCCGCTCATCGGCTCGGGATAGCTCGCAAAGCCGCCATCCTCGGGATGCGTCTCTTTTGGCCAGCCGGCCTCAAGCGAATTGGGCTCGTAGCTCGTGCGGCCGGGGTTGATGATGTGCCGGTGCATGCCGTCGCGCTGGTTGTTTGCGAACGGGCAAATGGCCCGATTGATCGGAATCTCATGAAAGTTCGGGCCGCCCAGGCGCGTCAGTTGCGTATCCGTGTAGGAGAAAAGACGGCCCTGCAGCAGCGGGTCATTGCTAAAGTCGATTCCGGGAACGACGTGTCCGGGATGGAACGCGACCTGTTCGGTCTCTGCGAAGAAATTATCGGGATTACGGTTCAACACCATCTTTCCGATCAGTTGCACCGGCACGAGTTCTTCGGGAATGAGTTTGGTCGCATCCAAGATATCGAAGTCGAATTTCCGCTCATCGCCTTCCGCTACGAGCTGCACCCCGAGTTCGAATTCCGGGTACGCGCCGCTGTCGATTGCTTCCCACAGGTCACGGCGATTGAAATCGGGGTCCTTTCCCCCTATTTTTTGGGCCTCGTCCCATACGAGCGAATGTTTTCCGAGTAGCGGCTTCCAGTGAAACTTGACGAAATGTGACACACCCTTGGCATTCACAAGCCGAAACGTATTGACGCCGAAGCCCTCCATCATACGAACCGAGCGCGGGATCCCTCTGTCCGACATGACCCACATAACCATGTGCGTCGTTTCCGGAACAAGCGACACGAAATCCCAAAACGTATCGTGCGCCGATGCCGCCTGGGGCATTTCGTTGTGCGGCTCCGGTTTCACCGCATGCACGAAATCGGGAAACTTTATGGCATCCTGGATAAAAAAGACTGGGATATTGTTGCCGACGAGGTCGTAGTTGCCTTCTTCGGTGAAGAACTTTACGGCGAATCCACGTGCGTCGCGAACCGTATCGGCCGACCCTCGAGATCCGGCGACCGTGGAAAATCGCGCGAATACCGGCGTTCTCGCCGCGGGGTTTTGGAGGAAATGTGCCTTCGTGTACTTTGCCATCGGCTTGTACACTTGGAAGTATCCGTGCGCGGCTGCGCCGCGCGCATGAACGACTCGTTCCGGAATCCGCTCGTGATCGAAGTGCGTGATCTTCTCACGCAAAATGAAGTCTTCCAGCAAGCCCGGTCCGCGCGAGCCTGCGCGCAATGAGTTCTGATCGTCACCTACGCGCAAACCTTGATTCGTTCGCAACGATTGATTTGCCGCATCGACGCGGTCGTCCGCGAGTGAGGCAATCTTTTTGGTCTCGTTCGTCGAGTTCGCGAGCTTTACGTTCCTCGGTTTGGGATTAGGTTGATTTTTACGCGCCATACATTGCCTCTTCCAATCAGCCTCTCGGCCTTACCCGAGGACGCGCCTTAAATAACCTCGGTGCGTTTGCGTTAGCTTAACCAGTAAAGCGGCCGCCTGCAGCCAAAACGAGGGCGGCCGCGTCTTCTTGTGTTAGCTCGTCGTTTATCGCGACGGCGGCGTTAGCGCCGCTGGCCGCAGCAATGATGACTTGATGGATCGCCGTCACCGCATCGCCGGCAGCGAAACATCCTCTTACCGATGTTCGGCCTTTCGCATCAATTGCGATTTTACGATCTTCTGTAATCTCGCAGCCTAAGGACGCGGAGAGTTCCGATCGCTGTGAAAGTGCCGCGCTTAGAAAGAGCGCATCGGACAACACAGACGATCCATCTACAAACTCGATGCGTTGGAGTTTGCCGCCCTCCCCGCTAAGTGCGCGGATGAAGCTGCTTGTGAACCATATGCCGCTAGCCTCCAGCCAGGCTCGTTGTTCGGCGGTTGCAAGATCCGGCTGATACCCGCAAACCAAAATATCACGGCTCCATTGATAGAGTTCCTGCGCGAGTTCTATTCCGCTATGCGGCGCCCCAAATACCGCTAACCGCTTTTCTTGCAGCTCCCATCCCTCACAGTAGGGACAGACGAAAATGCTGCGCCCCCACATTTCGCGGAGGCCGGGAATCTCAGGCAATAGATCTGCGACTCCACTCGCCAAGAGCAAGCGCCGCCCGACATACCTCTCTCCGCTCTTAAGTGTGATAACGAACTGCCCTCCGTCGCGGCGCGCCTCCATACACTCCGAATCGACGACCCGCACTCCGCGATAACGCTCTAGTTCGCTGCGGCCGGCAACGAGGAGCGATGCCGGAGACGCTCCATCGCGAGAGATGAAACCGCGCATCTCGGAGGCGCCTTCGTTTCGGGGCGAGCCGTTATCGCAGAGTAATACATCGCGGCGGGATCGCCCAAGCATCAGCGCAGCAGTGATGCCGGCCGGCCCAGCACCGATAATCAAAACGTCCCTCCTGTTCACGAGGGAAGCTCGGGACTGATAATGCGTAGGCTCGGAAAGTTCCTGATGTAAAAACCGCGATCGCTCGTGATGAGCCCTCCAACCTGGGCGGCATGCGCCCCTATAATAAAATCTGCCAGCAGGCGACGCGGCTGGGAAGCATCTCGCTGCACCTTCCGGCGCGCAGCGTAACCCGCGTAAGCCCGACCGGCTAGTTCCCAGACTTCTTTCGTAAGAGACCAGTCAACCGCGATAACCGTCGCTTGAAGGAACTGATCAACCTGCGCCTTTCCCCAACCTGGATGCGCGTAGAGTTCGGCGTAAACAACCGGCGAGATAACCAACCCCGCGCGCGAACCTTGCTCCGAGAGCGTTGCCGCTGCACGCTCAGCCGCCACTCGTGTGCCGCCTATAACCTCGATGATCACATTTGTGTCGATTGCGCAACTCAATGCGACCTCAATGCCCCCGTAGGTCGCGCAGCCAGCGATCAACCTGCGCGGCCGATTTGCCCTTCCCTACGCGGTATTTCCCTATATACGCCGCAAAGCGATCCGGCGCACGCTCGGGAACAACCCGCACTCCGCTAGCCTGAATTTCAAACGTTACGACATCTCCCAACCCGACGTGCAATGCTTCCCGAACCGTTGCGGGAAGGGTGATTTGACCTTTCGAGGTGATTTTTGCCTTACTCCTTACCATGTAGTAAGGATAGCTGAAAAGCAGGCTTCCCGTCAAGCGATCTTGACGGCGATGATGTCACGAACCGACACCGTGATGCACGACAAACAGATGATGC
>JBDTCU010000235.1:0-5766 GCA_039923415.1 Vulcanimicrobiaceae bacterium | reverse complement strand
GTTGAGTGAACGGCATCGGGCGCCGGGGGTCAGCGTTCGGGAGCGGCGAGTTCAGAGGTTGATTCCGTCGGCGAGTCCGCGAGGAAGAAGCGCACGTCGGCGATGCCGGCGCAGACCACGACGGCCTCGCTGGTTTGGAAGATGCGTCCATCGATGACGACGCGGTAGCGCCCGTCGGCCAGGCCCGCTAGCGTGGTTTTTAGGCTGCGTTGAAACTTGTCGTGGGGTGCGCGCGAGCCGATGACCTCTTTGACCGCCATCGCGACGAGGGTCGCGACCCGCAGCGGAGTGGCGAGCGCAAAGGCGGCCGAACCGTTCGCGGCGACGGCATGAAGATCGAGCGGGACCTGGACGCGAATCACACTACCGTTTTTGGTAAACCCCGAGGAGCTGCCTGCCGCCGGGGAGTAAGCTTCGGTTAGATGTTCATATTTGGGAGCCACAGCTCCGGCGAGGTTGTTGATGCGGCCGAGAAGTTCATCGCCAAAATGGATGAGAAAGAATTGTTCGCCGCAATCGGGATCAGCGAACCCAAGATGACTGTCGATGGGCGCAGCGCGCTAGTTGAGTCGATCTTCGATGCATTCCACGGGCGGGGTGAATCCTCCGAAGACGCCGCCGAGGGGGCCGGCACGACGCTGGATGCGATTGCGCGTAACGACGGGTTCGCGATCGCTTGTCTCTTGAACTACGCGTGCCAGAATACCGGGTTACTGAAAGAAGCTGCGACCACGCTGGTCGAGCAGTATCCGCAATTCATTGCGGAACTGCCGCCTGCATTAGTCGACGGCATCTCGCACCGGCTCGCGCAACAGTGAGCGATGACGCGCCGCGCCGTCGCCGGCGTTCCTCTCAGGACGAACCGCCTAGGAACGGCGGCGGCACTTGGGCGATCATTCCGCTTGGGATCGTGGTCGTGCTGGCCGGACTCGGAATCGGCAAACTGCTCTCGCTGCACTTTTCCGCAAAACCCGACTCAACCGCGATGGTTGCGCAGCAAACCGTACGGCCAACCGCGCTACCCTCGCTGATTCCTAGCGCGGCAGTTTTGCCGATCGAACAGACGCCGCGACCCGCGCCGAGCCCGGTCGCTACAGCGAGCGCGGCTCCCACTGCGAGTGCAGTTCCTACCGCAAGCGCAGTTCCTACCGCAAGCGCAGCTCCTACAGCGCGTCCGGTTCCGAAGCTAAACGCGGCTCCGAAGGCTAACGCTACGCCGAAGGTTGAGCCTACGAGTCGACCGGTTCCCAAGGTAACGGCCCCGAGCGTGCATCCGACGCTTCTCCCGGTGCAATCGGCGAAGCCGCCCACGGATGCGCAAGCGCCGCTCGGAAGCGGGACTGCCGATCAATTAGTGCGACGCTATCTCTCGGCGCTGATTCACGGCGATCAAGCCGGCGCGCAATCTCTGCTTGCGACCGGCGGTGCCGCGACCGAACAATCGTTCATCGACAGCCGATCGACGATCTCCAGCGTAACGCCGACGAAGAATGACGATGGCAGCTACTCGGTCGGCGCCGAGATCGCAACCTCAAAGGGCACCTACTACGTCACGTTCACCGTCTCGCAGGAGCCCAGCGGCCTGGTGATCACCGATCACTACGCCATCAAAGCGCAGTAGCGCTAGACTTCGGCGCCTAGCCCGGTATTGGCGCGTACGGTGAGTTCGGCGTAGTTGGCTTCGGCTTGCGCATCCCGGATAAAAAGTGTGCCGAGAACCGCGGCAATAAAGCCGAGCGGAACCGAGACGATCGCCGGGTTCTCGAGCGGAAAGATTGGAGTGGGCATGACCGCCGGGCTTACCGCTATAAGGACTAGTGATGAAACTAGGCCGACCAGCATTCCGGCGATGGTGCCGGCACGGTTAAAGCGCTTCCACGTAAGTGTTAGGATAATTGCGGGAACGTTGGCGCTGGCCGCTACCGCAAAGGCCAAACCGACCAGAAACGCGACGTTCAAACCCTTAAGGCCGATCGCTAAGACGATCGCAATGATGCCGACCACACCGGCCGTGATACGGGCAATCCGGACTTGTTCTTTCTCGACGCCGGCGCCGTTGCGCACGATGTTCAGCCAAATATCGTGCGCGAAAGCAGAGGAAGCTGCAATCGTCAAACCCGCCACAACCGCTAGAATCGTGGCGAATGCGACCGCCGCGATGAATGCCAAGAAGAGTTCGCCACCCAAAGCTTTGGCGAGCAGCGGTGCCGCAAGGTTGTTGTTTTTCACCGGGACGATGTAGCCGTTACTGCTGAGCTTCGCGTTGAGGCTCGCGGCTTCGCTGCGATGCTTTGCGATGTAGGCGATCGCTTGGCCTGAGGTGATGTGGGTGCCGATGTCGGCTTTGCCGACGAGCGCTGCAGCGCCGAAACCAAGAAATGTGGTCATCACATAAAACGCACCGATCAGAAGCATGGCCCAGACGACCGAGGTGCGCGCCGCCTTGGAGGACGGCACCGTATAAAACCGCATCAGGATATGAGGCAGACCCGCAGTCCCTAAAATTAAGGCGATACCGAGCGAGATCAGTTCGAGCGGACCAAAACGCCCGTGATAGAGCAAGCCGGGTTCCAAAATGCTCTTAGTTATCGGCTGCCCGCTCGCCCCGGGAACGCTTGCGTGAATGTTGGCGACCGTGTTGAAAAATGCAGTCAGCGAGAAATTGAAATGATCGAGCACCAAGAATGAAAGTACCGCGGTGGCGCCGAGCAGCAGCGCAGCTTTGATGATCTGGACCCATGTCGTTGCCAACATTCCGCCGAAGATAACGTATACCAGCATCAGAACGCCGACAGTGATGATCGCGGTATTAAAGCTGAACTGCGGTACCAGCAGAGTTACCAACGAACCCGCACCGACCATCTGCGCGATCATATAAAACAAACTGACTATCAAGGTTGAGATCGCTGCAATTGCGCGGACGCTGCGACCGTGCATCCGGAACGATAGGACATCGGCCATGGTGTATTTTCCGGTGTTGCGCAGCGGTTCGGCGATCAGCAGCAGTACGGTCAAATACGCAACTAGGAATCCGACCGAATACATGAAACCGTCGAACCCAAAAAACGCGATCAGCCCGGCGATTCCCAAAAACGAAGCCGCCGACATGTAGTCTCCGGCAATTGCCCAGCCATTTTGAAAGCCGCTGATCGAGCGGTTCGCCGTATAGAACCCGCGCGAGGTTTTGGTGCGGCCGGAGGCCCAGTACGTGATGACCAGTGTGATCGCCACGAAGATGAAGAACATGATCAGGGTTGGGCTAAACATTGAACTCCGCCCGAACTTTGTCGACGATGCCGGTTTCCAATCGATCGAACGTACGGGCGCGCCAGATATAGAGCAGCATGATGACCCAAGCCATCACGAACTCAGAGAGGGCGAACACGTAGGCCAGATTGACCTGACCCCAGACCTTGCGGCTCATCAGGGCTGGATCGTAGCCTACCAAAACCGGCAGTGCAAAGAAATACAGTAAGAAGAAGATGGTAGCCGGCAAAACGAACCGCCGCTTGGCGGCGATGAGGGCGCGAAAATCAGGGTCGGATTCAAGGGCTTCCCAATCGCTCGGCGTAAGATGATGGTGGCGGGAAGTCGGCGGCTCCAGCATGCCGATGGGTTTTGCCTCCGGGTGCGGCTCCCTTTTTAGGCGCGGCTCGCCAGTTTGGAGATCGCCGCGCTCTTGAGCACCTTGAGCCCGAGCATCGCGCACTTCATGCGTGTCGGGCTGATTCCAATGCCCACGTTTTCGAGCACGACGTCCTGCGAGAGTTTTGCAATCGCATCGAGCTTCATTCCCTTGATCGAATCGGTCAGCATCGACGCCGATGCTTGACTGATCGCGCAGCCTTTGCCGGAGAAACGGATATCCTCAATGGTGCCGTCCTCGCCGACTTGAAGTTCCATCCGAATCGTATCGCCGCACAGCGGATTGAGGTCTTCGGCGCTCGCGTCCACTCGTTCCAAGTGTCCAAAATTATGGGGACTGCGATAGTGGTCTAGAATAAAATCGCGATAGAAATCATCCATTTAGAGAGCGCTCTGTGGACGGATCATGCGATCTTAAACACGCTGGCGGCTTTTTCAAGGCCGTCGACGAGGGCATCGATATCGGCAGTGGTGTTGTAGAGATAAAAAGACGCGCGTGCGGTAGCGGGCCAGCCCATTTTCTCCATCAGCGGCATCGTGCAATGATGGCCGGCGCGAATGCAGATGCCTTCGGTGTCGAGAATTGAGGCCAAATCATGCGGATGGATATCGGCGAAGTTAAACGAGATCGCGCCCGAGGCCAGGCGCGGATCGTTCGGCCCATAGATATTAAGACCGCGCGAACGAAGCGGTTCGAGTCGTTCGAAGGCGTACGTCATCAATGCTATTTCATGTTCTCGGATCCAGCCCATGCCGATATCCGAGAGATAATCGACCGCTACACCGAAACCGATCGCATCTGCAATATTGCTCGTCCCGGCTTCGAACTTCCAAGGTAGATCGTTAAACGTCGTGTGCTGGTAGCCGACCTTGCGAATCATATCTCCGCCGGTCAGAAACGGCGGCATCGCTTCGAGCAACGTGCGTTTACCGTAAAGAAAACCGATGCCGGTAGGCGCGCACATTTTGTGTCCGCTGGCGGCATAAAAATCCGCATCGAGTGCTTTTATGTCGACCGGCATGTGGGGCGCGGCTTGTGCGCCATCCACCAAAACGACCGCGCCGACAGCGTGCGCCCTGGGAATGATGATATCGAGCGGCGCGATAGTCCCAAGGGTGTTGCTGACCTGCGAAAGCGCAACCAGCTTACAGCCGTTAAGCAGTGTCTCCAAATCGTCGAGGACGTGCAAGCCGCGATCGTCGACTCGAATAAATTTAAGAACAGCGCCGGTCTTCTCGGCTAGCAGTTGCCACGGCACCAGATTGGAATGATGTTCGAGCTGAGTGGTGAGAATCACATCGCCGGGCCCCAGATTTTCCATGCCCCAGGAATGGCTTACGAGATTGATTGCCTCGGTAGTATTGCGCGTCCAGATAATCTCGTCTTCGCCGACATTGAAGAACTGAGCGATCTTGGCGCGCGCCCCTTCGAACGCATCTGTTGCGCGCTCGGCGATCTCGTAGACGCCGCGGTGAACGTTGGCGTTGTAGGCAGAGTAATACTCGACTAGGCTGTCGATGACGATCTTCGGTTTTTGTGAGGTAGCCGCCGAATCGAGATATACGAGCCGTTTTCCGCGCATCGTCTTGTGCGCCAGAATCGGGAAGTCGGCGCTGATCCGAAGCTCCTTCGAAAGATCGGCAATCACGTTACTCGACCTTTTTTTGGAGCGCCAACCGTAGCTCTTCGCGAAGCGCCTCACCCGGAAAGCGTGCGATTGCAGGCTCAAAGAAGCCCAGCGCGATCATTTTTTCTGCATCGGTGCGCGCGATGCCGCGACTGGTCATGTAGAAAATCTGCTCTTCATCGAGCGCGCCGACAGTTGCGCCGTGGTAGGCCTTAACGTCGTTGGCGGCGATTTCGAGCGCCGGCACCGAGTCGATATGGGCATTCTTCGAGAGCAGCAGCGCGTCGTCACGCAGATTTGCATTGCTGCCTTGGGCATCGGCTGCTATCCGAATGTTTCCTAAATAGCGCGCCTGACCGTTGCCGATCGCGGCCGATTTTATTAAGGTGTCGGATTGCGATTCGCCGACGGTGTGGTCGATCGTCGACATCATATCGATGTGCTGCTCGCCGCGGGGGAAGAATAGCGCCGTGATCTGCGCGGTGATGCCGGG
>JBDTCU010000234.1:0-4280 GCA_039923415.1 Vulcanimicrobiaceae bacterium | reverse complement strand
CGAACGGGCCGCCGGTACCGATCGTCAGCGCCGAAGCAATCGGCTTGAAGAACGCGACCCGCGCTTGAATGATGCTGTCACGATCTAGGATCGACTGAATCGCTTCGGGAATCCCGTGCCCGCGAATCTTATCGCTGCCGTATCGCGCGATAAGCCCAACCAGTAACCCGCCGACGACCGGAATGAGGATCGAGATGATTCCCCAGTGGCGCGGATCAGGTTGAATTAACCCGCCTTTGAACTGGCCCAGATACGCGATGTGTGTGATGAGCCCGATCAGGAACAGCAACAGTTTCGCCAGCAGCGCCGAGATCACGCCGAGCACCACCGCAAGCGCGCTTAAGAACGCCAACCTGCGCGGGTTAGTTGTGAAATCGCCCAGGTTGGTGCGTACCGATCCGATCATTAAATCAAGAAAATGCGGGGTTGCCGGTGATTGCCTCACCCAAGATGAGCGTGTGAATTTCGCTGGTACCTTCGTAGGTGAGCACCGACTCAAGATTGTTCATGTGACGGATGACCGGATATTCGAGCGTCACGCCGTTAGCGCCCAGAATCGAGCGCGCTTCGCGGGCGATCTTCAACGCCTCTCG
Source organism: Vulcanimicrobiaceae bacterium (assembly GCA_039923415.1). Taxonomy (GTDB): domain Bacteria; phylum Vulcanimicrobiota; class Vulcanimicrobiia; order Vulcanimicrobiales; family Vulcanimicrobiaceae; genus JALYVT01. The sequence goes on along the minus strand of JBDTCU010000234.1, from coordinate 3,687 downwards.
CACATTGTTGAGCTTGCCGAAACTGATGTGCGCCGGATGGCTACGATGCTGATCTTTCATGCGCCCCAGATGCAGCGCCAGCAACGTGCCCTTGTTCAGCTCGAGCATCATGTCGACCAGCTTCTGCTGGGTGATTTGGAATGCGGCGATCGGCTTACCGAACTGCCCGCGATTCTTGGCGTACTCGAGCGCCGACTCATAACAGGCGCGGGCCGAACCCATCGTTCCCCAGATGATTCCGAAGCGCGCCTCGTTCAAGCAGGCTAACGGACCGCGCAGACCGCGCACTTCGGGAAATGCAGCACTATCGGGCAAACGGCAATCGTGCATGACGAGTTCGGAAGTGATCGAAGCACGCAACGACAGTTTGCGGTGGATATCGTTGGTCGAGAAGCCGGCGGTATTGGTTGGAACGCAGAAGCCGCGGATACCCTCATCGGTTTGCGCCCAGACCACGGCGAGGTCGGCGATGCCGCCGTTGGTAATCCACATCTTGGTTCCGTCTAGTATCCAATCGCCGCCGTCGCGCCGCGCGGTCGTGCGCATGTTGGCCGGATCGCTGCCGTGATCCGGCTCGGTCAATCCGAAACAGCCGAGCGCGTCACCTTGGGCCATGCGCGGGAGCCACTCGGACTTCTGCGCTTCGCTGCCCCAGCGGTGGATCGCGAACATCGCAAGCGACCCTTGCACCGATGCGAAACTGCGTACGCCCGCATCACCGGCCTCCAGCTCCATGCAGGCCAAGCCGTAGGCGACCGCGCTGGTACCGGCGCAGCCGTAGCCTTGCAAATGCATTCCGAGCAGCCCGAGCGCGCCTAGTTCTCTGCCGAGTTCACGCGGCAAGATTCCGGCTTCAAACCACTCCGCAACATTCGGCAGAACGCGGTCGCGCACGAACGCACGAACGGTGGCGCGAATCAGCTTCTCTTCATCGCTTAATAGCGCATCAACGTCGAGGAAATCGGTTGGGTTCGGCTTTCTCACCGATTGACGAAACTCATATCGGTGTAGCGTTCGCCGGACGCGGCACCGCGTGGGAAGACCGCATCCAAACTTGTGAGTTCTTGCGCAGAGAGCACGATCTCTACCGCCGCTGCATTCTGCTCGAGGTATTTCACGCGCTTCGTGCCGGGAATCGGCACGATATCCTCGCCTTGAGCTAGTAACCACGCCAGCGCGAGTTGCGAGGCGGCCACACCTTTGGTCGCGACGATCTGCTTCACTCGCTCGACGAGATCGAGATTCTTCTGAAAGTTCTCGCCGGTAAAACGCGGCGAGTCGCGTCGAAAATCACCGGCACCGAAATCATCCGGACTCTTTATTTCGCCTGAGAGGAACCCACGACCGAGCGGGCTGTAGGCGACCAGGCCGATTCCCAGTTCGCGCAGAGTCGCCAGCATCTCGTCCTCGGGGTCGCGAGACCACAACGAGTACTCGTTCTGCAGCGCAGTTATGTGATGAATCTTGTCCGCGCGCCGGACGTTGGCAACCGAGGCTTCGGAGAGGCCGATGTGCCGAATCTTTCCTGCTTTCAGCAACTCGGCCATCGCTCCGACAGTCTCTTCAATCGGAACGGTTGTATCGACACGATGTTGATAATACAAATCGATTGTATTCACGTTGAGGCGCTTCAGCGAAGCCTCGCAAGCCGATTTCACATACTCAGGGCGGCCGCTGATGCTGCGCGTCTTAGAATCTTCGGAACGCACGATGCCAAACTTCGTCGCCAAGAATACTCGATCGCGTTTTCCGGCGATCGCTTTCCCGACCAGCTCTTCGTTGATGAACGGGCCGTACATGTCGGCCGTATCGAGCAGCGTGACACCGATCTCGATAGCGCGATGAATAGTTCGGATCGATTCCGCATCGTCGCGAGCGCCGTAAAATTCCGACATCCCCATGCAGCCGAGTCCGAGCGCACTCACCTGCGGGCCGTCTTTACCTAATCGTCTCTGTTTCATCTTGCTACCGTTTCAAGACTCGGGTAATTTTGTCGAAGAGCGCCTCCATCGAGCGTTCGTTGGCGTCTTCCAAACGGCGCCAGAGCAAACGCCCCTCGGTATCGCTTAGGGTGGCTTCGACCCGATGCTCGAGCGTGGTTTGCTTGCCTTCGGAACTGAGATAGAAGCCGTGGGTACCGTCGAATCCGTCGTTCTGAATTTTCCACACGATCCGCTCTTCGGGAACGACCTCGTCGAGAATCGCATGAAAGCCGTTGTGCCATTCCTCGGTGCGGCCCGGCGTTAGCGGGCCGGGTGAACGCATGAACGGCTGCGAGGCGAACGCCCAAATGATGTCATTGGAGGTGCCCATGTCAACCAGCAATTGAAAGATGCGGCGTTTGGTCCCCGAGAATGTGCGTTCGCGTTTTTCGAGTAATGGAATCGGCATGAGCCTCTCATTCGCTAGATGCGTCGGTTTCCCGTCGTGCGCGAATGAGAGGCGGCCGGCGCCTCGGCCGAAGGCTGAACGCTAGGGTTTCGGCTCGGACCGTTCGGCTAACTTGCCGAGTTGCTGAATGACGACAACGGCAAGGATGGTAACGACGACGGCGTAAATGAGGTAACCCCATAAACCGCTGCCAGGCCCAACGATGGCCTTAACCAAAGCGGTGATGAACGTGTTCCACGCAAGCGCTGCGACCAGCCCGAAGGCAGCCGTGGCAAGCGCGATCATGGTACCGAGGTAACTGGGTTTGACTTCCATTTGTTTCTCCCGTCTGTGGTAGAGAGCGAAGGCGGGCTCGCCCGCTTCGACAAATGTAGCACGCGCCGCGGCATCACTCCTGGTAAACGCAAGAGCAGCGATTTCTCGCTGCTCTTGCTGATTACGCTTGCCTCGCCCAGGATTGGCTCCATTAGGCTTTCAGTTCGATGTCCACGCCGGCGGGGAGATCGAGGTGCATGAGGGCGTCCATCGTCTTGGGTGAGGCTTGGAGAATATCGATCAGGCGCTTGTGGGTGCGCATCTCGAAATGCTCGCGCGATTTCTTATCGACATGCGGTGAGCGATTCACGCAAAACCGGTTGATCTCGGTGGGGAGAGGAACCGGACCGCTCACGAAAGCGCCGGTGCGCTTTGCGGTTTCGACGATCCGTTCCGCCGACTGATCGAGAACTTTGTGGTCGTAGGCTTTGAGGCGGATACGAATCTTCTGCTTTGACATGCGTCTTAGTCCTGTACCGAGGTGACTACGCCGGCACCGACCGTGCGGCCGCCCTCGCGAATTGCGAAACGCAGCCCCTCTTCGCAAGCAATCGGCGTGATCAGTTCGACATCGATCGCGATGTTGTCGCCCGGCATAACCATCTCGACGCCTTCCGGCAATCTGATCGTTCCAGTCACATCGGTCGTGCGGAAGTAGAACTGCGGGCGGTAGTTTCCGAAGAACGGCGTGTGACGGCCGCCTTCTTCTTTTGAAAGCACGTAGACTTCGGCTTTGAACTTGGTGTGCGGCTTGATCGAACCCGGCTTCGCCAGCACCTGGCCGCGCTCGATGTCGTTGCGCTCGATGCCGCGTAGCAGCACGCCGACGTTGTCTCCGGCGATGCCCATGTCGAGCAGCTTGCGGAACATCTCGATGCCGGTAACCGTCGTCTTGCGCGATTTCTCTTGCAGGCCGATGATTTCGACTTCTTCACCGACTTTAACTTGACCGCGTTCGACGCGGCCGGTGCCGACCGTACC
>JBDTCU010000233.1:0-9520 GCA_039923415.1 Vulcanimicrobiaceae bacterium | reverse complement strand
ACTTGTGACCCGATGATTCTGACATCTGCAACTCAGGTTCGCGATTTACTCGATCGATCGCAGACGATCGCAATGGTCGGCGCATCCGATAAGCCGCTGCGGCCGAGCTACACGGTATTCAGTTACTTGCGGACACAAAACCGATTCGATCTCGCACCGATCAATCCAGTCATCAGCTCGATCGACGGCATCAAAGCCTACCCATCACTTGCCGCCTATGAAAAGGAACGCGGCGCGCCCGATATTGTCGATGTCTTTCGCAAACCGAGCGAGGTCGTCGACGTCGTTCGCGATGCGATCGCGACTAAAGCCCATGCAATCTGGTTTCAATACGGGGTTATCAACGAGGAAGCGATTGCGCTTGCCGACCGGGCCGGAATGGATGTCGTGGTCGATCGCTGCGTTAAGGTAGAATCCGCGCGCTTTAACGGCGGCCTCTCGACCAGCGGACTCAACAGCGGTCTCCTGACCTCGCGACGGCGCAGTTTGCCATGAGCTACGCGACCCAAAGCCGAGCGCTCGATGATGAGCTGCTTAGCGTCATCCGCGCGTGGCACGATCACGGTACGATTCTTTCCGAGGCCGGCTTTACGGATTTAGCAACGCGATCGCTCGCTTATCAACTGCGCCACAATCAGCCGTACGCGCGCTACTGCGCCGGGTTCGGTATCACCGCACATGCACTTCCGGAGAGCTGGGAACAGATTCCGGCAGTCCCCGCCGCAGCCTATAAAGAAGCGGTGCTTGCAACCTTCGATCCGGCGCACGCCGCGCTGCATTTCCAGACTAGCGGAACGACTCAAGGGATCGGTGGCTCCCATTACATGGAGACCGCTGAACTCTACGACGCCGCATTGCTGGCCGGTTTCGACGCCTTCATGCTGGCCGACGGCATGCGGCTTTCCTATCTTAACCTCGTTCCCAATCCGCACGACCGGCCGAACTCCTCGCTGGGCTACATGATGGGACGAGTCAGCGCACTACGTGGGGATTCGCAAACCGGCTGGTACGTGCGCGGTGAGGAACTGCTTATCGAAGCACTGGTGATCGATCTGCGCGCCGCCTGTACCGATCGCCGGCCCGTCTGCATAGCGGGAACCGCATTCGCGCTGGTCGATGTGCTGGACTACCTCGCACTTCACGATCTGCAGTTTGAGCTGCCGAGCGGATCGCGGATCATGGAGACCGGAGGATTCAAGGGCCGCAGCCGAGTCGTCGAACGCGGAGCACTCTACGATGCGTTGAAGCGCCGGTTGGGAGTTCCGGATAAAGCGATCGTAGCCGAATACGGCATGACCGAACTGACCAGCCAGTACTACGATATGCGCCCTTCGACTACGGATTCATCCGCAGGTGAATCCATCAGGGTGACAAGCAAGGTTGGGCCGCCGTGGTTGCGGGCCCGGGTTGTTGACGCGAGCGGCGAGACAGTGCCGCGCGGAACTGTCGGAGCCCTCGTGCATGTGGATCTGGCAAACCGCTCGTCGTGCATCGCGATTGCGACCGAAGATTTGGGGTATGAAACCGACGATGGTTTTGTGCTGCTTGGGCGCGAGGAGGGGGCGGCGCTACGCGGCTGCTCGCTGGATGCCGAAGAGTTAGTGGCGCGCTCGCGGTGACACAGGCACTCAAGGCGCATTCACTGCGGGCGGTTCCGGTACGCGCGATCGTGCGCGCGCTCTCGGACGCCGCAGCGCGTTGGAGCGATGCGGATTTTCCGCCGCGCGTTCGCGCTACCGACGCGATTGCGGCCCGAACCGGATATTCGATCCCGGTTGTGGAGTATGCGCTGGATCGGCTGTTCTTCTCGATAACCGAAGAAGCACTGCTGGCAACCATCCAGGACGAACTGGGTGGAATCGATCTGCTCGACGATTTCTCGAAAGCAAGTCGGCCTAGAGGTTACGCGCGAGGATTCGACCGTATCTGCCTTATTTCGAGCCGCACGACCATCGGCGTCGCTCTGGTTCCGGCGGTCTTCGCGCTCTGTGCGAAATCCGATGTGTTGGTAAAAGATCGCGAGGATGGACTGATTGCGGCGTTCTTTGCAACCCTAACCGACGAGCTCGAACAATTCGCAGTCAGTGCAAGCGCCCAGCAATGGGAATCTGCTCATACCGGCGCACACGACTTGAGCGGCTTCGATCTGGTCGTCGCGTTCGGCAAGGACGCGACCCTCGATCGGATCCGGGAGCAATGCTCCCCGCATGCTCGATTCATCGGGTACGGAAGCCGCGCGAGCGCCGGCTACGTCGCAATCGATCACCTCGACGATGAGCGCCGGGCTCGAGCAATCGGCGACGGCGCTGCGCGCGATCTTCTGCTCTATGATTCCGAAGGATGCCTATCGCTGCACGTGCTCTTCATCGAACGCGGCGGCAAGATTGGGCCGCTCGATTTTGCCGCCCTCTTGTCTGAATCCGCCAAGCGCGCGACCATTGAGTTCCCGCTTGGCGCGCGCAGCCCGGCCGGCACCGCCAAAACCGGAAGCTACCGTAATCTGGCCGCGTTTCGGTCAACCGCCGGACGAGGCGCCGTTTTCTCCGACGCCGAGTGTTCGCACGTCATCGCGCTCGATCCGCCGCTCGATGAACCGCCGCCGTTTTTACCGCGCGTCGCCCCGGTCATCCCGGTCGATACGCCGGCCGATGCGCTTGCCTATCTACGCCGGCATTCGCTTGCGCTCGAAGGTTTCGCGCTCAGTGACGAGCGCGCCGATCTGATCTCGATGGCGGTTGACGCCGGAGCATCTCGGATCACGACATTCGGGCAGCTCCAAAATCCCCCGCTGGCAAGCAAACACGGAGGGCGCCCTCGAATCGCCGAGTTTATTCAATGGATCGATTGGGACGCATGAACGAAGCACTGCTCGAAAAGATTCACGGAAAGATCCCGGGAGCGCAAACCCGCGCGCTTGTCCCCAATCTAGCGCGGACCGAATCGCGTAACGTCACCTACCTCAGCGCTGACTTTCCGGTCTTCTGGAGATCCGCCAAAGGCGCGAACGTAACCGATGTTGACGGGAACCGGTACATCGACCTCACCGCGGCGTTCGGTGTCGCCAATGTCGGGCACAGCAATCCCGAGGTCGCGGCGGCAATCGCAGCGCAGGCCGAGCTGCTGATGCACGCGATGGGAGACGTTCATCCGACCGAAATTAAGAACCGTCTGCTTGAAAAGCTCCTCTCGATTGTTCCGTCCGGACTGGGAAAAGTATTTCTAGCCTCGACCGGTGCGGAAGCCGTCGAGGCCGCCCTTAAAACGGCGATGCTGGCGACCGGGAAATCCGCCTTTGCGGCCTTTCACGGTGCCTATCACGGTCTCTCGCTCGGTACGCTTGAAGTCAGCGGGATACCTAAATTCCGCGAACCGTTTAAACACGTCCTCTCGGATCGAACGCTGCTTCTCGACTTTGGGATGGATCCAGATGTGCTTCGCGCTGCGCTGTCCGGCCGCCCCGACCTTGCCGCGGTTATCGTCGAGCCTGTGCAGGGCCGGGCGGGATGCATCGTACCGCCGCCGGGCTGGCTGCGCGCGCTGCGCTCGATCTGCGACGAGATGAGATTGTTGCTGATCTTAGATGAGATCTACACCGGCTTCGGTCGGACCGGAACGATGTTCGCTTGCGAATACGAACTGGTGTTGCCCGATATCATCTGCATCGGAAAAGCAATGGCGAACGGCTTTCCAATCTCGGCGATGCTCGCAAAACCGTTCGTTATGGACGCATGGCCGCTCTCCGGGGGCGAAGCACTCCACACCTCAACCTCCCTAGGCAATCCGATGGGTTGCGCGGCAGCGCTTGCGACCATTGCGCAGATCGAGCGATCCGATCTCCCGGCGCGCGCCACCCAGCTCGGTCTTCACCTCCAGACGCGACTAGCGGCAGCGGCGGCTCACCCGTGCGTGCGCGCGATTCGTGGTCGCGGCCTGATGTGGGGAATCCAGTTCCGCGACGCCGCGATTGCCGAGCGTATCGTCAAACTCGCTCTTACAAAAGGAGTCATCGTGCTTCAAGCCGGCCTTACCGGAAACGTGATCTCGATCACGCCGCCGCTAATTATCGCTCAACCACAACTCGACCGCGCCATCGATATACTCGACGGCTTGATTGGATCCGAATCATGTACCGCGTAGGAATCGTGGGTGCCGGATTCGGAGAACGCGTGCATCTCCCGAGCTATGCCGCTCACCCCAAGTTTGAAGTTGTTGCGGTCGCGTCACCAACAAGTGCAAAACGAATCGCCCAGGAGCGCAACATCGCCGGTTTCAGTTCGGCCCGTGAGATGCTCGCGGGAATCGACGTTGACGTCGTATCGATTGCCTCGCCTCCGTTTTCACATCACGACGACGTGCTTGCGGCGTTAGAGGCGCGCAAACACGTGCTTTGCGAGAAACCCTTCGCACTCAATCTCTCGCAAGCTGAAGAGATGCTGGCCGCAGCTAAGGCTGCCGGAACGGCGTGCGGCGTTTCTCATGAGTTCCGTTACGTCCCGCAACGCATGGCACAGAAGGAACTTGTCGCGAATGGCCACTTGACGCCCCTACGCGAGATCGAGATTACCCAACTGTACTCCACGCTGCGTGAGAGCGGTGACCGCAAAAACAACTGGTGGTTCCAGCGCGAAAAAGGCGGCGGCGTCGCAGGCGCACTGCTCTCGCACATCATCGACAATGCGAACTGGCTTGCGGGCCGACCACCTAAATACGCTGCCGGTTTCCTGCGAACCGCCAATCCGCATCGGCGCGATAAGGTCGGGCCATTCACCAGCACCGTTGACGATGGCGCATTCGCGCTGTTGGATTACGGCGACGGACTGATCGGCAGGCTGGCTGCCGACGGAACGACCGCGATCGATTCGTTCACGTGCGCCGTCCACGCAGAAAATCGCACGGCCGTCGCCAGCGGCGATTCAATTACCCAAATGCGGCTCTTCGCAGTCGATTCCGACGAAACGTCCGAGCTGGACTGCAAGCCGCTCGTATATGCCAAGTTCGCCTCGATAAACGAGAACGTCCCGCTCTTTATGGAACTGCTCGACGCCTTTGTTCGACAGATTGAAACCGGCGAAAGCGCCCTGCCGACCTTTGACGAGGCGCTCGAAACCCAACGCGTTCTAGCCGCGATCGGCTACGGCGCCTAAACTTACTGTGCTGGAGTCAGCGTAGCCGGCTGCCCGAGGGTTTGGGCCATCGCCTTGTACACATTCAGCCGGCCGCAGCCCTGTTTTGGATCGTTGATATTGTCGGCATTCGAGCATAGAAGCGTCTTCATGGTCGACGCGGATGCTCCGGCTCCGATCAGCAGTGCGGCAGCGCCGGCGACATGCGGAGTCGCTTGCGAAGTCCCGGCAATCAGGATTCGGCAGTCAGGCGCGCCCGAAGACTGGAAATCGGAGTTGCAGACGTATCCAGCCGGAAGCGGAATCGGATTGCTCGTATAGATATTTTCGATCCAATGTAAATCGTCGTTATCGGTGTCGCTGCTTGGATCTCCGCCGGGAGCGATGATTCCCCACGTTGCCGGATTCGCGCTGCTGTAGTTTGAATAGCCGGCCACGTATTCGAACGGCGCTCCGGTGTCGTTAAGTGCGCTTGCGCCGACCGCGATAACACCTGGATCCGCCGCCGGGAAGTCGAGAGTCGCGGCTGTTTCATTGCCAGCCGCAGCGACCACAACGACACCCGCCGCAATTGCATTTTCTACGGCTGTATCGAGAATCGATCCGCCCGTGGGACCGCCCAAACTTAAGTTAATAACTCTCGCGCCATTATTCACCGCGTCGGTCACAGCCGCTGAGATATCGGCATCATCTGCGCCGCAGAGCGCGTCGGTCGATTGGGGTGGGCAGCCGACGGCCGGGGGTAACGGGAACACTTTATAGATCATGAACGACGAGTTAAACCCGGCACCGGCGAATCCGAGGGCATTGTTTGTAGCGCCGGCGGCAATCCCGGCAACGTCGGTTCCGTGACCGTCATTATCGGGCACGAACTGCGAGGTAGTCTGCGAGCTCCCCGACGGCGTCAGAAAACACTTCGCGTAGGCGACCTTTCCGCCGCTCAGTTCAAGATGGGTAAGATCCGCGCCGGTATCGATGATTGCTATCTTTACCGAACTGCTGCCCTGAGCTTGTGCGCCCAAACCCCACGTGTTGGCCATTCCGATCACGTGCATATCCCACTGACCCGGAACATTTGCAGCTTCTTCATAAGGGGGAACCCGATAGGTCGCCGGTGTGGTCGAACCAGCCGGGAAACCGTTAAAGTACGGATCGTTCGGGAAATACGGCGCGGCAGCAGAGGCATACCGATAGGCAACCCGGCCGACACTCTTCACGCCGGGCGATGCCTGCAGCTTCGCAATTGCGCTTTGCAAGTGATTCGGGTCAACCGAGACGACCCGCGAGATAATTCCGAGGTGGCTGAAATCATATTCCCGCACCAATTGTGCGCCGACACCCATCTCTGCAGCCGACGCAGTCGTGCGCGAAGCGCTCATCGATGCGCGATCGTATTGCACCGAGACGACACCCGGCACATATTCGGGGCGATTGCGTGTGGTTTGCGGCATCCGGCGAACGGCGTCAAGTCCACCGATTCTCGCGCTTCCGCCGGAGGATTGCGGAGATACTCCACTAGTCGGACAGCCTTCGGGGTTCGGCGGCGGTGTCGCCGTCGGCGTCGGTGTCGGAGGCGGATTACTGCCGCCGCCTCCGCCGCCGCAACCCGCGGCAAACAGCGATCCGATCAGGACCAGGCAAAGCGCGGCGGAGCGGGCGGGTGATTTCACGTTGACATCCCTCGGCGAGTAGTGAGTAGAGTACGACGAATCTGTGCCGTTTGGTTCCCTGGGCTTCAGACCCTCTGATGCTCAGCCCTTTTATGTATCGGCATTAATGCGAGCCAAGATGTCTCCAGAGAAGCCCGAGAGCGCTGGTTGTGGCTCGCGCTTGGATGACGGCGCGTTCTCCGGGAAACTGCAGCTTGCGGCTTTCAGCGTGTCCCTTGCGGTCGACAAGCGCTATCCAAACTAAGCCAACCGGCTTTTCCGCCGAACCGCCGCCCGGCCCGGCGATTCCGGTGGTGGCCAAAGCAACATCAGCGTTGAAAGAGCGCATTGCGCCGGCGGCCATCTGCGCGGCGGCTTCCGCACTCACTGCGCCGAATCGTTCGATCGTAGAAGGGTCGACACTGAGTACGTCGGTCTTGACGGAATTATCGTACGCAATCACGCCCCCAAGGAAGCTCTGCGAGGCTCCGGGCACGCTTGTCAATGCGGCGCAGATCAGGCCGCCGGTACACGACTCGGCCACCGCGACACGCTGACCGAGGCTCTGCAGACGCTCGTGAATAACCGACTCTAACGTCTGCGCATCCCGCCCGTAGAGATGACCGGCCAATTGGGCTTCAATTTGACTCTGAATCGGTGCGAATAGTTCTTCGGCTTCTTCAGCGCTGGAGGCCTTTGCCATGAGCTTTACGTCGCATCGGCTGCCATGAGCGAGAATCCCGATCTTCGGATTCTCCAGCGTGCGAAAGAGTTCGTCGATCCGGTGATCGATCTCCGACTCACCCAAACCAATCGTATGCAGAACCCGGGTGTAAAAGGCTGTTTGCGACCCGAATCGCTCGCCCAGCCACGGCAATAGTCTCTCTGCGAGCATTGCTCGCATCTCGCTCGGGACGCCGGGCATACTCGCGACAAACTTTCCATCGGTGCGGAACGCGACAAAACCCGGAGCCGAACCGTTTGGGTTGGCAAGCACATACGCACCGCGCGGCATCATTGCTTGCTTTCGATTGTTCTCGCGCATCGAACGCCCAAACATTGCGAACAGCTCTTCCATCGCACGCAGCGACGGCTCGTGCAGATCGAGCGGAAGTTCGAGCGCATCGCAGACCGCCTCTTTGGTCAGATCGTCGACAGTCGGCCCCAAACCGCCGGAGGTGATGACCCCGTCGGCTCGATCCAGCGCGCGCTCGATCGCGGCCGCAATCCGTTCGCGGTTATCACCTACGGTGTGCGTTCCGTAGACATTCATGCCGCTTGCCGCCAATTGTCCGGCAATATGCGCGGTATTGGTGTCGAGGAGTTGACCGAGCAAGAGTTCGGTGCCGACAGCAATGATTTCGACTGAGGGCATTAGGAGTCGTCCTTCGAGCGCAGGATGACATTTTGGAGTCGCTGATACCATTCGGGATAGCGAAACCTGATCTCCGCGCCGAAGCCTTCGGCGGCGGTGAGCATCGCTTTTCGCCGATTGGGCGATTGTTCGGGCAGCGGATACTCGCGTTGAATTTGCTCGCGTTGAGCAGCCAGCTCCTCAATGAACTGCACGAATGTTGCATCCATCACGCGCTGCAACGCCATCTTCAATACTTTGCCAACCTTTGGTGCCAGCCCGGCGGTCGATATTGCTACACGAACGGGACCGGCTTTGACAATCGCGGCCATCGCTACGAAACCAAATTTCGGCTGATCGATACAGCACAGTAAGAAACGATGCCGATCGGCGAGCGCGCGCAAGCGCGCTGAGAGTTCCGCATCCTGCGGGGTTGAAATGACGAAAAAAACATCGCTGAGCTGCTCGTCACGAAGCGTATTCGCGGCCTTAATCCACACGACGTCCGCCCCAACTTCACGCAAGCTCGCTTCTTTTTCAATCGCCTCGCGATCGTCACCGATCACCACGCACGTCCTGCCAACCAAGTTTAGGCTGACCGGAAAAAACACTCTGGGCTGCATCAAAAATCGACCGGGCGCAAATAAAACTCGTTGATGGCGGTGTTCGTCAGCATCGCGGTGGTCGGCAGGTGACGTTTCCAATGGGTGCCGTCGACTCGGCGGCGCACCAAGGCGACGTCGTCTGCATTGAAGCCGCGTTCGACCATTTGGGCGTCGCTGTAACCGAGCAGCAGCTGGGCGAGCACCGCATCGGCGCTGGCGTAGGTGATGCCAAGATCGCGTTCGTCGGTTTGATCTGCCTCGAGATCGGCGCTCGGCGCTTTTTCGATCAGTCGCTTTGGAACGCCGAGATACCGTGCCAACTCCCAGACTTGAGTCTTGAAAAGATCGCCGAGCGGATTGAGCGGCGGCGCGTCGTCGGCATGCCAGGTAAAGTACCCGAGCAGCCTTTCGGTCTTGTTTCCGGTTCCAATCGGCAGCGCACGCAGTTTGGCGGACTGATCGAACAGAATCAGCATTCGAGTGCGCGCCATCACGTTACCGCGGCGGCGCCCATCTGCCTCCGGCTCGAATTGCAGATACCCGTCGACCGCTGCGCTGATCTCGATGGTCCGTTCGTAAATACCGAGTGTTTCGATGACGAGCTTCGCATCCGAAAGGCTTTCGGCGCTCGAACTACGGTACGGCATTCGAATAGCGTGAACGTTGTGCGGCCCAAGCGCGCGCGCACACAAAAATGCGGTGACGGCGGAGTCTATCCCGCCAGAGAGCCCGATAACCGCGCGTTCGATCTTGCGCCGCACGATCAGTTCGTCGTACAGAAACGCTTCC
>JBDTCU010000232.1:0-4583 GCA_039923415.1 Vulcanimicrobiaceae bacterium | reverse complement strand
GCGCCATAATAGTAAACTTGTTCATCTGTTCTCTCCCAAAAACGCGAAAAGTGGTCTACCACTCCAGGCTACCGGCTGGGAGGAACCGCGCCCATACCCAATACCGGGTATGCCAGACCGCTTAGTTCTTGGGAGTCTCCGCTAAGCGGCCCCGGAAATCGGCTTGATTCTTCTGAGAGCTGCCGAATTCACCGATCGTTGCGCCTCGTACAGATCTGTGGCCATCTGCGCGTTGAGCCAAAACTGCACCGACGTTCGAAGAGCGAGACTCAGACGCATTGCTGTATCCGGCGTTATTCGACGGCGACCGTGAATGATCTCGCTCAAGCGGTCGCGTCCGACGCCGATGTGATTGGCGAAGGCAGTGACCGTCAGCCCCAATGGTTCGATGAACTCTTCGACAAGGAGTGTCCCTGGTGAAGTTGGTGGGCGATGCTTGGGAAGCCTAATCTCGTTTGCCATGCGGTCAACTCCTAGTGATAGTCCGCGATCTCGATGTCTACCGCCTCGCCGTTCCCCCAACGGAAGCATATGCGATACCGGTCATTGATGCGAATGGAATGCTGCCCACGTCGGTCACCGCGAAGCTTTTCCAAATGATTGCTCGGCGGAGCGCGCAAGTCTCCGACAGACTCGGCAAACGACATGATCGAAAGCTCGTTCTGGGCCTTTGCCTGGAGACTTCGCGGCAGCGTTTTCCGAGCGCGCGCAGAATCGAGGCCGTCGTAGATATCCTGCGTCCCTAGGTCGGAAAACTCCATCCGTAGCTAGTGTAGCGCGTAGCACTACGGGCGTCAAGCTCTCCCGCTGGGTTACAATCCCGTGACGCCGTAAGGCGAGCCGAGGCCGCTCCACAGATCGTAACCGATCGGCAAGATATCGTGAAATGCGGCGGCGTGCGCATAGGAGAACGAAACCGCCGCCCCGTTTCCCGCGAGGGCATACGCGCCGGCAAGCAGCGGCGCACCGACGCTTGTTCCACCGGCTACGATCCAACCTCCGGCTACGGTATCGTACACGGCAACCCCGGTAGACGGGTCCGCGTCGGCCGCCACATCGACGGTTTGTCGCGTGCTGCGGCACCATCCGTGCTGCCAGTCGGGTTTTGCGATGTACTTGCTGCAGCCGCGACCGCTGTACCGCCAAGGCTGTTCGTTCCAGGCGTTTCCGCTGCGAGAGAGCGTCGTACCGCCGACCGCCATGATGTATTTCGATGCGGCTGGATAGCCCGGATATGGTGTGTCACCGGAGCTTGCGGTTATTGCGATTCCCGGATGATGGTAATGCCCCTCTTCGGAGAGTTCGTCACTCCACTCGGGAGCGTAATAGCTATTGCTGACCGCAATCGCGCCGGATGCGGCGGCGGTGTCGACCGCCGCTCCTAAGTCATCCATGTTGGCAGAATTGGCTTCGACCAATACGACCGAACAGTTGGGACAAACGGCCGAAACCATATCCAGATCGAGCGATATCTCGCTGGTCCATCCGGCATTTGAAACCGGATAGTTTCCGCTCACGCCGGCTTGATTCACTTTGCGAAAGCAGCCGCCCAGCGAGGTGCATCCGGGCAAACCAAACGTCGATCGATACACCGCAAGGTCGCTCTCGGCGGCCGGATCGTCGAAAGCGGCGACGATCGCTACGGTTTTTCCGCCTCCGCCAGTTGGGAAATCATACGCCGATACAAGATCGCGCGGCTGGAACCCCGGAATCACCGTCGGCAATGCATTTGGGTTGGATAAGGGCGCAATCGTGATATTGATCGCCATTGTGCATCGGGCTTGCGCGGGGGCACTTGCCGGAGAGCATGCAAACTGTGCGCCCGGCAAGCCGGTCGCAGTGTCGCCCGGCAACCCGGTTGCGGTATCGCCGGGTAAGCCGGTTGCTGTATCACCCGGGAGTCCGGTAGCGGTGTCGCCCGGTAATCCGGTCGCAGTGTCAACGGCGTGCCGAGTTTGATTCGTGATGACCGGAAGCGCACCGGGCCGGCTCGCCGAGTTCGAACAGGCCGCAACTCCACACAACAACAGACCCGCGACGAAATGTACTCTCCAAGAAAACACCGTGTGTCACACTCCTCGACGATATGCTTCCCGGTCGTATTCCAATGCCGGTCGGAGCCCCTGCAATCCTTGATCGTTTTATCAGGCTCGCGCAGGAGCTCAACGATTAAGTGCTCTCTGATACCCACCCGGATGAGGTGGCTAACGCAATTGCGGCACGCCTTCCGCTGCAATTGAGCTTGCGGCAGATCGAACGAATCTGAGTGTCGACAGTTTGCGGGCTGCGCCCGCTTTGGGCCGCGACCTCCTTGGTGCTGGCGCCGCGCGCCAGCAGCCGCAGGACCGCTCGCTCTTTCGGGCTCAGAAGGGCGTAGCCCAGATCGCGACTTTCGGGAAAGACGAGAGCCTCCAGCAAACGCGCCATGCCGCCGAGATGTTCGGAGCGCAGCAGTTCCCGCGTCGCCGCTACTGCAGGAGGCTCGACCTGGCCAACTTGCCGTAGATACAGCGCGCGTACCGCGCGCATAAAGGCGCGGAGACGGCGCATCTCCGAGGTTAGCGTGCGCTCAACTTCGGCCAGCTGCCGGTAGGCTTGAGCGGTGTGTCCGCGCGTCAGCTCCGCAATCGCAATCAGCAGCCGCGTACGTGCCGTTCGACGGTTGATCTTCTGGCAGGTTTCAAGCGTCGCATAGGCTTCACGCAATGCACCCTCACCATCCTCGTATGCATGAGCTGCCAGTGCATAGAGGGCGACCTCAGCGTGGCGCAGCGCCCGGCGCTCGGCGGTAGCCTGGCACGGGGCGGTTCCAGCCAAGAGGTCGTAGGCATCTCGAAAGTCGCCGTTCCATGCCGCGCGCAATGCACGCGCCGGCAGAAGTGCTTCGAGGCGGGCTTGCGGCAGAGCCGTTTGGTTCTCTTTGAGTTCCAGATCGAGCCGAGCCAAGACCACGTCGTCACCGCGCTCGACTTCAATGTCGAACGTTGCGATGAGCCCGAAGAGGCGAACCTGACTGCTGGCGCCTTTGCGGGCGCACTCGCCGAGGCGATCCAATATCGACAAGCTCGCGATCGGATCGTCGTCTTCATCGTTGACGACATTATAGAGCACGCTGTATGCGCGGGCGGCGACTTCATACAAACTGCGCGGCAATGCAAGTTCGATTGCGAGATTTGCGTACTTTCGCACCTGCGCGCGCCCCGGCATAAATAGCTGGACGTAAGCGGCCTGTTGGTACACGCGCGCGCGCAGGGCGTCATCGGCAGTCGGATCGAGCAGTTCCAAGGCGTGCGTCATCGTCGTTCCGGCTTCGCGTGTCCGTTCCGCGCGAACGTAAGCGGTCGCAAGGGTCGCCAGGATTGACACCCGCAGACCCGGCTCGAGGTCATGGGCGCGTGCGAGCGGTTCGAGCAATTCGATGCAGTCGCGATCGTTTCGCACCAACTCGATCGCGTAACGATAGATCAGCGCAATCTTGGCGCTCGGATCGCGGGCGGCAGCTTCGATCGCCGCCTTATACCAGCGTTCGCCAACATCGAAATTTCCGCGATTTGCTTCCAACATCGCTTTAAGACCCAGGACCGCAGGGTTGCCTTGCTGTTGTGCGTGACTCAGGGTATCGATGGCGCTGCCGACCGTCTCGGCATCCGTGCACTCGATCAGCGAGAGTCCGGCCCGTTCGAGTATTCGCAGTATCCCGGCGCTCTCACCGGCCCTCCGATAGAGTGCGATCGCGTCCGGATACCGAGCGAGATGTTCTAAGACACGGCCCGCGCGCGAAAACTCTCGGGAATACGTCCGGCTGCCGGCCTTCAACAACTCTGCCTGCAGAAAATCGCGAAAGAGGTCGTGATAGCGATATTCGATGGGAGAAAGTGCGGTAAGAAAGGCGACCGCGTGTCGAAGCTCTTCGATCGCGCGTGTTTCGATCTCCAGGTAGCCGAGAATCGCCAGATCGAGCGTGGAGAACGGCGCGGTTCGAAGCAGCAAACTCCGCTGCTCTTCGCTCACTCCGTTGAACACCTGCTCGGCCAAGTACCGATAGACCATCTCACGAGTACCGCTGCTCGCAGATCGCAGATCAGTAACTTGGGTCGCGCTGCGTAGTGCGATCGAGAGCGCAACCGGCCACCCGTCGGTCAAGGCTAAGAGCGCTTGCACATCGTCGCTGGAAATCGTGGTCGCAATTTCGTCTGCGGATGCGAGCGCCTCGTCGAGCGTGAAGCGCAAGTCGGCCTCGCCGATCGGAATATCCATCTTCGCGTACGCAACCCACGAGGCAAGCGGCAGGTCGAGATCGGAACGGGAAGCCAGTATCCAGGTGATGCGATCGCTGGTGCGCTCGATCAAGGCCGCCAAAAACTTGCCGGCAGTAGGGTCGCCGGCGACATTATGCAGGTCGTCGATGAGAATCGTGCAGACGCAGCGACGCAAGTGTTCCGACAACCACTCACATAGTTCGCCGGCCGGTTTTTGGCTCGCCATCGCTCGACGCTGTGCCGCCTCGAAAGAGGCAAACACCGAAGGGGCGAGTGGAACGAGCGCTTCACTCAAGCCGCGGGTAAACGCCAGCAGGGTATCGT
>JBDTCU010000231.1:0-3657 GCA_039923415.1 Vulcanimicrobiaceae bacterium | reverse complement strand
CGATCATGAAGAGCGCCGCCGAAAACAGTCCGTGCGCGATCATATACACGATCGCGCCCTGGAGCGCCAACTGATTTCCGACGGCGATCGCGATGAGGATCAAGCCCAGATGCGAGAGCGACGAGTACGCAACGATACGTTTGGCGTCGTGCGCAACGAGCGCGACGGTATACGCGCGCGACGGCGATCCCAATAATGTTGCGGCGATCTATCTTTCGAATGGGAGCGGCACCGGGAGCGAGGTAGCACGCGGCTTTGACCATAATGCATCGAACTATGCCTGGTTTCCCGATTCAAGCGGCGTTTTGGTATCGGGAGACGACGCAACTCGCGTAGTGCTGTGGAAGGTTGGTCTGGACGGGACGTTCAGAAAACTCGACCTCGGCGATCTGAATGCCATCGGCGACTTCGATCAAAGCATCGCTAAGAACGGAGCGATCGCTTTCGTCGGAGTCAAGGCGCACGAACCCGGCGAAATCTACTACATTCCATCGGCCGGGGCGCATCCGCAGCAACTAACCTACGACAATAGCGGTATCGCAGCGCTCAATTTAGGCCGCGTAACGACCGTTGATTGGACGACCCCGCGCGGCTTCCATGAAGATGGCGTCCTGACGTATCCGGTCGATTACGTCGCCGGCAAAACCTACCCGCTAGTGCTGCTCATTCACGGCGGCCCGACCGAAGCCAGCACGACCGCGTTCGATCAGCTTGGACAGTTGATGGCCGCGCGCGGTTGGCTCGTCTTTCAGCCGAATTATCGAGGGAGTGATAATTTGGGCAATGCCTACACGCATGCCATTTATGATGACCCGGTCGCTGGTCCCGGAACGGATATCATGGCCGGAGTGGCCGCGGTCGAACGCGCGACCGCCGTCGATCCTGCGCGCATCTGTGTGAGCGGCTGGTCGTACGGCGGCCTGATGACGTCGTGGCTGATTACGCAGCATCATCAGTGGAGATGCGCGGTCTCCGGCGCTGCAGTGAACGATGAAGTCTATGACTACGCGCTCGCCGACGATGGCGCATCGGATCGCGAATCGATGCCGGGGGCTCCCTTCGCCGGCAGCAATCTGGAGGCGTACCGCAAAGCCTCGCCGCTGACATATGCCGCACATGTGACCACTCCAACCCTGATTTTGTCGGACACCTACGACGTTCGGGTTCCCGCGCCCGAATCGTACGCGTTCTACCACGCGTTGCGCGACCGCGGAGTTCCGGTCGAGTTCTATCAGTGGCCGGTTCACAGCCACTTCCCCGGCGATCCGATTCGCATTGCGGATGTGTATGCGCACTGGATGGACTGGATCGCAAAATACTTCCACTAGCGGATTGGACAGATGCCGGCTTATAAAACACTCGTCGATTTCGACCTGCGAGGAAAACGCGTGCTGGTCCGCGAGGATCTCAACGTCCCGCTCAAGGACGGTGAGATTGCGGATTTTACGCGAATTGACGGCGCACTTCCGACCCTGCGCTATCTGCACGAGAACGATGCGAAAATCATCATTCTTTCACACCTGGGCCGGCCCGACGGCAGGCCCGATCCGAAGTACTCGCTGCGTCCGGTCGCCGCTGCGCTCGGCGAGCGTTTAGGCTTGCCGGTAGCGTTTGCGAATGACTGCATCGGTGAGGCAGCCGTAAGCGCGATCGCTTCATTGCACGACGGCGGCGTGCTGCTGCTTGAGAACGTGCGCTTTCACGCCGGCGAAGAGCGCAACGATCCTGCGTTTGCCAAAGCGCTTGCCGCGCTCGGCGACATCTACATCAACGATGCGTTCGGCACCGCGCATTGCGCCCACGCCTCGACCGAAGGCATCGCGCACCTCTTGCCGAGCGCCGCGGGGTTCCTGATGGAGCGCGAGATTCGCGCGCTTTCCGGCCTGATTGTCAGCCCAGCCAAGCCCTTCATCTGCGTGATCGGCGGCGCCAAAGTAAAAGACAAAGTCGGGGTCTTTCGCCATCTCATGGTTCGCGTCGACGGCTTTTGCATCGGCGGCGGGATGGCAAACACGTTTCTCGCCGCGCAGGGCATTGAAGTTGGAACCTCGTTGCGAGATGACGATCTGGAACCGGCCCGCGAAATCACGAGATTGGCCGCCGAGCGCAGCGTCGCACTGCATCTGCCGGTCGACGTGGTGATAGCACCTGATTTTAACGCCGACGACGCCGCCCGTGTGGTCGACATTGCGGATGTCGGCAATGAGATGATTCTGGATATCGGGCCGAAGACCGCGGCACGGTACGCCGCCGCGATCGAACAAGCTAAGACGATCGTCTTCAACGGCCCGATGGGGGTCTACGAAAAGCCGGCCTATCAGGCGGGCACCAAGCTGGTCGGTGAAGCGATCGCGCGCGCGACAAAGCATGGCGCGACTAGCGTAGTCGGCGGCGGCGATGCAGCTGCGGCAGCCCACGAACTTGGCTTTGCGCAGGCGATGACTCACGTCAGCACCGGCGGAGGCGCGACCCTTGAGTTTCTTGAGGGCAAGACACTTCCCGGCGTCGCCGCGCTCGAAGGATAAGCATGCGTTCGATTATCGTCGGCAACTGGAAGATGTATAAAACGACCCACGCGGCCGCCTCGTTTGTGGATGAGTTCCTTGCTCTGCTGACCGATGTCCCAACCGAAGTGGAGATCGTTCTCTGCCCACCCTTCACCGCGCTTGCGACGGTGGACGAACGGATTCGCGGAACCCGCGTTGCGCTCGGCGCCCAAAATATGTACTGGGTGGACGAGGGAGCATTCACCGGCGAGATATCGCCGCCGATGCTGGCGGATCTGGGCGTTGCGTTTGTTATTCTCGGACACTCCGAGCGGCGCCAGTATTTCGGCGAAACCGATCAAAACGTCAATCTGAAGGTTCGCGCCGCGCTGACTCACGGCATCACGCCTATTATCGCCGTCGGCGAATCGCTCGCAGAACGCAATACCGGTCAAACTCGCGCATGCGTGGAGACGCAAACCCGCGGCGCGCTGAGCGGCCTAGCCGCCGATGCGGTGAGCCGCGTCGTGATGGCGTACGAGCCGGTCTGGGCGATCGGAACCGGTGAGAACTGCGATCCGGAGTGTGCCAATGACGTCATGGCCCAAATTCGCGCGTGTGTGACCGGCCTTGCGAGCGTTCCGATTCTGTACGGCGGCAGCGTGAAACCCGAAAACCTGCAGACCTATATTGCCCACTCCGATTGCAATGGCGGCTTGGTCGGCGGCGCTTCGCTCGATCCGATCAGTTTCGCCCGGCTGGCAAAAGAGACGCAGGCGAAAGCGTGACATTCACGCCGGTGGTGCTTGCAATTTTAGATGGCTGGGGCTGCAGCGATAGCGCCCACGGCAATGCGATCGCCGCGGCCGACACCCCGCATTGGCGAGCATTCTTGGCAAAGTATCCGTGGACGACCCTGGAAGCCAGCGGCGAGGCGGTTGGATTGCCGGCCGGAATTATGGGAAATAGCGAAGTCGGACACATGAACTTAGGCAGCGGCCGAGTCGTGCCGCAAGGCGTCGTGCTGATCAACGATGAGATCGCTTCAGGAACCTTCGCCGCTACTAAGACACTGCAAGATTGCCTCGGTCATGTTAAGCGCACCGGCGGCACGCTGCATTTTCTGGGACTGGTTTCGGATGGTTGCGTTCACAGTTCGATCGCGCACCTG